>DASVSP010000068.1:0-14545 GCA_036388065.1 Allosphingosinicella sp. | reverse complement strand
GCTCGGCGATACCGTCAAGATCGGCCGCCGCGGCTCGGTCAACATGTGGATCTCGATCCCCGGCGTCCAGGGCCACGTCGCCTATCCGCACCGGGCCGACAATCCGATCCCCAGGCTCGCTCGGATAGTCGCCGCTTTGGAGGCGCTCCACCTCGACGACGGCAACGAATCCTTCCAGCCTTCGAACCTCGAAGTCACGGCGGTCGAGTGCGATACGAAGGCGACGAACCTCATCCCCGGCAACGCCCGGATCCAGCTCAACATCCGCTTCAACAACCATCATCGAGGCGAGGATCTCGTCGAGCTGGTCCGCCGCACGGCTGAGGCCGAGGCGCCGGGAGCGAAGGTCGAGGCGATGATTTCGGGCGAGGCCTTCCTGACCCCGGCCGGTCCGCTCTACGCGCTTGTGACCCGGGCGATCCTGGAAGTGACCGGGGTTGAGCCGGTGCTGTCGACCAGCGGCGGAACGTCGGACGGCCGCTTCCTGATCGAGATCTGCCCGGTCGTCGACTTCGGGCTCCGCAACGCCACCATGCACAAGCTGGACGAGGCCGTCTCAGTCGACGATTTGCGCGCCCTCGTCCAAATCTACGCCCGCATCGTCAGAGGCGCGCTGGGATAGGCGTCATGGGCGAGGCTTCGGGCGCAGTCCTGAGCTTCGGCCCAGGCCAGGAAGGCGTCCTCGGGCATCGGTGCCACTCCCGGAAAACCCTGCAGGCCGTCGCAGCCCAGGGCTCGAAGCACCTCGACCTGGTCCTGCCGAACGGCCCCGGCGGCGACCGCCTCGCAGCCGAGGCCATGGACGAGGTGGATGAGCGAGCCGGCGACGCTCTTCGCCCGCTCCGACCGGTCGATATCGGCCACAATCCCGCTGTCGAGCCGGACCCGGTTCATCGGCAGGGTCGCGAAGCCCGAAAGGCGCGCCCGGCCCGACCCGAAATCGCTGACGCAGACTTCGACCCCGTCGCAGCGAAGCCGCTCCAGCTCCGCCACCACCCATTTGTCGCAACCCGAGGCCGCGGCCTCGTTGAGTTCGATCTCGACTCCCCAGGGCGCCGCTCCGGCCCGGGTCAGGGCGGCACGGAGGCGCTCGATGAAGTCGAGCCGCTCGAACTGCCGGGCCGCCACCGGAAAGCACAGGCGGTGGTCGAGACCGGCGGCGCGCCACCGTTCGAGCGCCGCGGACACCGCGTCGAGGGTCCACTCGCCCAGGCGCACGGCGAGCCCGGTTTCCTGGAGCATCGGCTCCTCGGCCGAAAGCAGCCGGCTTCCGCCGGGGCCGTTCCAGCGCACCTGCGCCTCCGCGGCCGTGATCGCGCCGGTGCGAAGGCAGAGGCGCGGCTCGAAGACGAGCTCGAGCTCATGGCGCTCGACGGCCCGGCGGACGGACGCTTCGACGGCGCTCCTCTCCTCCGAGGCTCGGGCGAGGCTCGGCTCGTAGCTGCACAGGCGGGAGCGGCCGGAGGCCTTGGCGTGGTACATGGCGACATCCGCCGCCTTCATCAGCCCGGCAAGGTCGCTGCCGTGCTCCGGCGCCAGGGCGATTCCGATCGAGCCGCCGATGAGGACGGATCCGGCCGGCGACCCGAAGGGCTCGGCCAGCGCGGCGAGCGCCCGGGCGGCGATTCGCTCCGCTTCCTCGCGGGTGGAGACTTCGGGAAGGAGCATGGTGAATTCGTCGCCGGCGAGCCGGGCGAGCACAGGGGGCGCAAGGGTGCCGTCGGCCACTTCGGCCTTGAGCACGACCCGGAGCCGGTTGGCCACCATGACGAGCACCTGGTCGCCCTGGGCGTGGCCCAGGCGGTCGTTGACCTCCTTGAAACCGTCGAGGTCGACGAAGAGCAGGGCCGCGCCGCTGTCGCGCGAGGCCAGGATCCGCTCCGCCTCGCGCCGGAAGTGGACCCGGTTGGGCAGCGCCGTCACCGGATCGTACATGGCCATGGCCTGGGCGTCGGCGAGATTGGAGCGGACCTGATCGAACAGGCCCTCGACGGCATCCGCGAGAGCCGGCATCTCGCGCTTCAGGGCCGGGGGTGCCGGCGAGGCGAGGTCGCCGCGGCTTACCGCCATCAGGCGGTCGATCAGTGCGGCGACGGCGCGGGCATGGGCGCTGTTGGGGCGCTCGGCCGCCAGATAGACGACGGTGAGTGCGAAGAGGCCGAAAACGACGGAGGCGGCCACCTGCTGGTTGAGGCTTCCAAGCAGTAGGAAGGCAAGAAGCGTCAGGGCGAAAGCCGACAGGCCCGCCGTCAACGAGAGCACGCGATTGCTGATCTTTTCGACAGTCGAGGCCATGATCGGCGGGTCTTCCTGTCCGACGTGTCGCACTTGCCCCCCACAGGCGCGTGTTGCCGATGCAGGTTATGCCGGAAGCGTTACCATTCGGTATCCATCAATCTCGCGGTCGCCTGAGGACGATGTACAGGGCTCCGGCGCCGCCGTGGCGCGGATGCGCGTTTCGGACCGCGGCGATCCGGTCCGAGTGCCGGGACGCGTGCAGCCAGTCGCCGACGGCGGCCCGGATCGCGCCGCGCTTCACCGGCCGTTCGAGCCCGGGCGGCTTGCCGGTGACGAGGAGCATCAGTCTCGCCCCGGAGCCGATTGCCTGCTCAAGCCTCCGGTCGAGGAGGTCGTAGGCCGTGGCGAGGTTGTGGCCGTGCAGGTCGACCATCGCGTCGGGCGACACCAATCCGCGGCCGAGCCGCCGGTCCCACGTCCCGTCGAGCGTTTCGCCCGGAGGCTTGCGAGCGGGAGGCGGCGGCGGCGGCTTGGCGGCTCCCCGGCGAAGGCCGGGGGCCGGCGGAGGCGCTTCCCCGGCCCCGGCCTCAGCCGGGGAGCGAGGGGGTTCGGGCATGGCCATGCCTTCGAGCGGCCGTACCGACTCGACCACCTTCGCCCACAATCTCGCTTCGTCAGGGTTGAGTCGTCGTCGCATCGAGCCTGGCCAGCGTGCCCTTCGGCACCAGCACGTAAGCCCGGCCTCGGCCCTGCATCCCGCCGGCGATCCGGGCCGCCTCCGCACCGGCGCCCCAGAAGGTGTCGAAGCGGTTCGAGCCTTTGATCGCACCGCCGGTGTCCTGGGCCACCCAGAGGCCGTTCGCTTCCGCGCGGTCGAGATGGAGCAGGACGGGCGCGCCCATCGGGACGTATTTGGGATCGGTGGCGACCGTGGCGCGGCCGGTGACCGGAAGGCCGAGGGCGCCGAGCGGGCCCGGGCCGGTCAGCTCCTGGAAGAAGATGTAGCTCTTGTTCTCGCGCATGATCGCCCTGCCCTCCTCGGGATGGGCCCGAAGCCAGGCGACTATTCCCTGCATCGTGGTCTGGCCGGGGCCTAGCAGCCCGCGGTCCTTCATCAGCTTGCCGATCCCGACATATTCACGGCCGTTCTGGCCGGCATAGCCGATCCTCATGACCGAACCGTCCGGGAGCCGGAGCCGGCCGGAACCCTGGATCTGGAGGAAGAAGAAATCGATCTCGTCCGCCGCCCAGGCGATTTCCAGCTCTCGGCCCGCGAGAGCGCCCGATTCGATCTCCGACCGCTCGAAATAAGGGACGATGACCCCGTTCTCCAGCCGTCCGCGGCGCGGCATCCCGGCCGCCTCCGCGGTCGCCGAGTCCACTTCCGCGAGGTCGGGGGGCTTGCGGTAGACGGGCACCTCGTAGCCGGGCTGCCGGGTGCGCGATCCGGCGATCTCGGGCTCGAAATAGCCGGTGACGAAGGCGGCGCCGTCGCCGACCTGGACGACCTCGAAATGCTCGGCGAAGAAGGCCGAGGCGGGCGAAGCCGTCGCCGCTGCGGCGCAGGCGGGCTGCCAGTCCCCGGGCCGGGTGAGGCCGCTCGAGTCGGTACGCTTGACGAGCGCCGGGCAGCTGATCCGGAACGCTTCGAGGACCCGCCCGGCACGAGCCTCGTCGATCATGGGCAGTTCGGGGCCTGCCGAGACTCCGAGCAGGGCGGCTGTCGGGGGCTTTGCGGGGGCAGGCGGAGGGGCTTCGGCCACCGGGACGGGCCGCGGTGCCGGAGGCGCCGGCCGCTCCTGCTTTGGAACGCAGCTGGCAAGGACCATCATCGCGACGAGGAGCGAAGGGCGACTCGGAAGTTTCATTGTTTCGGCTTCCACGGAACGGAAAAACTTCGGGCCTCGGAGAACCTTGCCCTCCGATCCCGCCGATCCCGCCGATCCCGCCGATCTGATTCGCCCCTGCTCACTCGAGGAAGATACCCGTTGGGAGGGGGTGTAGGAAAATTGTTTCTGCCTCGCCCGTCGCGCCAGCGAAGGCTGGGAGGAAGACCGTCATTCCGGGCTTGACCCGGAATCCATGAACACCGCGGCACGAAGCGTCGCTCGCCCGTGTTCATGGATTCCGGCCTTCGCCGGAATGACGGATCAGGCTCAGTCCGCTTCGTCGGTCTCGACGAGCAGCCAGTTGGGGTCGCCGCTCGCGAGGTTGCGGCGGAAGGTCCAGACGTCGTGGGTCGGGATTGCGTCGCTCAGGGTGCCGGCGATCACCTTGCCGTCCCGGTCGCGGGTGACGGCCGCGATGTCGGCGTCGAATCGGACGTCGATCTCGGCGACCCGGCCGGTGAGGCGTGCATCCTGGATGACCGCCTTCTCGATCTGGACCAGGCGGTTGTCGAGCTGCTCGCCGGCCTCCTCGCGAGCCGTGATGGCTTCCTCGAAGGTCGCCAGCACGTCGCCGCCGACGAGGTGCCGAAGCTCCTCGCGGTCGCCGCGCCAGAAGGCTTCGAGGATCATCCGGTAGGCGGCCTGGCCGCCCTCCAGGAAACGGGCGACGTCGAACCCCGGATCGGCGCCGACGATGGCGCGGATGCCCGGAGTGGCCGGCTCCTCGTAGACGAACCCGCTCGTCTCGGGCCGGTCGACGGCGAGATCGGCCGTCGGAGCGGCGGCTTCCGTCGCCGCCGCGGTTTCCGCCGGACGAAGGATCGGCTGCTGCTCGTGACCGGTGCGGCGGCCGAGGACCGAGTAGAGCCTCAGCCCAACGAACAAGGCCACCATCGCCAGGAGGACAATCTCGGTCACTATTTTCTCCGAACTCAACGAACCCCATACATAGGCCGTTGACGTCAAGGATTCAAATGGCGGTCGGTTCCAGTCCGCCGTGGCGACCTGTTGCACGGTCCGGCCGCGCCTGCTACCCGCCCGGGCGCACCGGGTCCCGCTCCTCGCGGCCCGTCTCAAACCAAACTTTTTCAAGGCGGATCAAATGGCCGAAGAGCAGGGCAATGCTGCCGAGACGCAGCCGAACGGCAACGACACCACGCCGCAGGTCGGGGTCATCTCGCAATATGTGAAGGACCTCAGTTTCGAGAACCCGAACTCGCCGGCCGTCTATCAGTGGCAGACCCAGCCCAAGATCGAGGTCGACTTCAACATCGGATCGAGCAAGCTCAACGAAGAGATTTACGAAGTCGCACTGAAAATCGACGTCCGGGCGACCGCCGACGGCCAGACGGCCTTCGCGATCGAGCTCCTCTATGCCGGGCTGATCGGGATGCGCAACGTCTCCGACGAGAGCGAGATCCAGGCCTTCCTGCTCGCCGAGGCGCCCAGGATCCTGTTCCCCTTCGCCCGCCAAATCATCGCCCAGACGGTGCAGGAAGGCGGCTTCCCGCCGCTGATGCTCGACCCGATCGACTTCCACGCCCTTTACATCGCTCGGGCGCAGCAGGAGCTCGGCGGCGAAGGCGCCGCTGCCGGCGAGATCGGGCAGGCCTGACGTCTCCGGCCCGGGGGCGGCGACATGAACCTGTGGAAGGCGACAGGAACGATCGGCGGGCTCACCATGGTGAGCCGGATCCTCGGCTTCGCCCGGGAGATGATCTTCGCCCGGGTGATGGGCGCCGGGATGGCGGCCGACGCCTTCGCACTCGCCTTCCTCATCCCCAACCTCTTCCGCCGGCTGTTCGGCGAAGGCGCGTTCAGCCAGGGCTTCGTGCCTTTGTTCAGCCAGCGCCTTCACGGCGAGGGCGGGATGGACGAGGCCAGGCGCTTCGCCGAGGAAGTGCAGGCGGTGTTCCTGCCGATGCTGATGGCGATCACCGCGATCTTCGTCATCTTCATGCCGGCCTTCGTCGCACTGATCGGCTCCGGGTGGCGCGACGAGCCTGCGAAATTCGCCTTCGCGGTGGAGCTGTCGAGGATCACCTTCCCCTACATGCTCCTCATCTCGATGGTCTCGCTGCTGTCGGGGGTCCTCAACTCGCTTACCCGGTTCACCGCCGCCGCCTTCGCCCCGGCCTTGCTGAACGCAGCCCTGATCGGCTCGCTTCTGCTGGTGCCCACCGGCGGCCAGGTGACGGCCCGGGCGATGGCGTGGGGGGTGTTGGCCGGCGGGGTGCTTCAGTTCGCCCTGTGCTGGATCGCGGTCCGGCGGGCCGGGGTGAAACTGAGCCTGAGGCCGCCCAAGATGACTCCGCGCGTCAAGGAGCTCCTGATCCTGATCCTTCCGGCGACTTTGGGCGGCGGGATCTACTATATCAGCCAGCTCTTCTACGCCTATTTCGCGACCCGGCTGCCCGAGGGCACGTTCGTCTATCTCGGCTTCGCCGACCGGCTGAACCAGCTTCCGCTGGCGATCATCGGCTCGGCGCTGGGCACCGCGATCCTTCCGACGATCAGCCGCCACGTCGGGGCCGGCGACGGCGCCGGAGCCGCCAGGGTCCAGGGCCAGGCGACCGAGCTCGCGATGCTCCTCACACTGCCCGCCGCGGTGGCGCTTGCGGTTACGGCGGGCCCGATCGTCGCGGCCCTCTTCCAAGGCGGCAAGTTCACCGCCGAGGATGCGCGCACCACGTCCCTGGTCCTCTCGATCATCGTCGCCGGACTCCCCGCCTACGTGCTGATCAAGGTCCTCACCCCGGGTTTCTTCGCGCGCAAGGACATGAAGACCCCGGTGATCATCGCGGCGGCGAGCCTGGGGATCGGAGTGGCCCTCAACTTCGTCCTGATCCCGGTGATCGGGATCGCCGCGCTCGCCTTGACCACGGCGCTCTCGGCCTGGATCAACGCGATCACGCTCTACGTCCTCCTCCACGCCCGGGGCCATTTCAGGTTCGAGCCTTGGCTTTGGAGCCGGCTGGCCCGCCAGCTCATCGCGGCGCTCGCAATGGCGGTCGCTCTCTATCTGGTCCGCGAGCAGCTCGACGGCTTCTTCGCCGGCTCCGCGGGGCGGCGCCTGATGGGAGTGGCCGCCCTCGTCTCGGTCGGAGGGATAGTCTATTTCGCCGTCGCCTGGACGATCGGAGCGATGAACCGCGACGACATCATGATCCTGCTCAAGCGCAGGAAGGCCGGCTGACCCGTCATTGCGGGGAGCGCAGGGACGAAGCAATTCACTGGCCTCGAAGCCACGCTCCGTCACCCTTCGCACTTGCGCGGCGACCCCGCCCGCCTTCACTCGCGGTTCAGCCGCCCTTTTGTAGAAAGGCGCGGTTTCCTATATAGTTACTGCCACGGCCCCGTTTCCAAGAGGATGCGTCCCATGTCTCTCGCCAAGAAATTCCTGACACTCGCCGCTCCGGCGGCCCTGCTCGCGCTCGGCGGCTGTGCGACCGGTCTTCCAACCCAGGTCTCCCGATTCCAGGCGATGCCGGCCCCCGCCGGCCAAAGCTTCGCCATCCAGGCCGCCGATCCCGAAGATCGCGGCGGCCTCGAATTCTCGCGCTATGCGGATCTGGTGCGCCGGCACATGATCGCCCAGGGCTATAGCGAGGCCGCCTCGCCCGGGCAGGCGTCGCTGATCGTCTCGGTCGGCTACGGGGTCGACGACGGCCGCCAGCAGGTCGTCAGCCGCCCCGGGCTCGGTTACAACCGCTTCGGCTATGGCGGCTTCGGCTATGGCGGCTTCGGCTACCGTCCCTACTGGTCGCGTTACGGCGGCTACGGCCGGCTCCGCTCGCCCTTCTATTACGGCTGGGACGACCCCTTCTGGTATCGCGGCGGCTTCGGCGGCGACGAGATCGACGTCTATACCGTGTATACGAGCTACCTCGACATGGACATCCGCCGTCCCGACGGCCAGGCCGTGTTCGAAGGAACGGCCCGGGCGCGCTCGCGCACGGACGAGCTGAGCGTGCTCGTTCCAAACCTCGTCGAGGCGATGTTCACCGGCTTCCCGGGGAACAGCGGCGAGACGGTGAAGATCACGGTGGCGCCCGAGCGCAAGCGCTAGGTTCCGCGGGAAGGTTGGCCATCCGTCCGGGGTGAGCTTGTCGAAGCCCTCTCCTTCCTGGAAGAGGAAGGCGGCCCTTCGACAGGCTCAGGGCGAACGGTGCCGGCGATGCGGACATTTCATGAAGGGAGGGCCGGCGACGGTCCTCCCTTTTCTTTTGCGCATTCAACGGGCGTTCATCGCCGGACCCGAAATTCGCCGCCCGACAGGGGAAACGAAAAGTCTCGGGAGGGTGAATGCTGAAAATCATCGGAGCGGCCGGATTGGCCGCGATGGCGCTCGCGTCGGCGGCGTCGGCGCAGAAGTCCGGCGGCGA
The DNA here is from genome assembly GCA_036388065.1 of Allosphingosinicella sp. GTDB lineage: Bacteria > Pseudomonadota > Alphaproteobacteria > Sphingomonadales > Sphingomonadaceae > Allosphingosinicella. Next base: position 6,033 of record DASVSP010000068.1, on the reverse strand, counting down.
CCGGGCGCAGGCTGAGGACATCGTCGTCACCGGCCGGCGAAGCGGAGTGCCGATGTGGACGGTGCGGAGCGACACAACAACGCTCGTCCTCGTCGGAACGATCGAGGGCGTTTCCAAGACGACCGATTGGAATCCCGCGGCCCTGACCGACGCGCTGCGCAAGGCCGACCAGATCGTCTTTCCACAATCCCACATCTTCACGGCCAATCTTTTCTCGGCCATCGGCTGGATCGCGAAGTGGAACGCGATGGGCAGCCTGCCCAAGGGCCAGAGGCTGTCCGCCATCGCGAGCCGCGACTCGATGCGCCGGCTTGCCGCGCTTCGAGCCAAGGGCGCGGTCCGCGCCGACTATGACGGGCGACACCCGCTCCACCTCGGCCGGGACCTTCGGGAACGGGCGTCGGAGGGCGTCAAGTTCGGGAGGGGCGCCGACGATTACGTCCGTCGCGCAATCAAGCAGTATAAGCTCACCCAGGTGCCGATCGAGAAGTCGAAAGCGAAACCGCTGGTCAAGGACCTGTTCGCCTCGACGCCGAAGGAGCATCTCCCCTGCCTCGACGCGTCAATCGCCATGGCCGAGGCGGGGCCGGCGGCGGTGCAGGCCCGGTCGGACGCCTGGGCGGCCCGGCGGGTGCCCGAAGTGCTCGCCTCGGCAGCGGACAAGTTCGGCAGGGTCTGCTGGCCGACCGCGGAGATCATCGAGCCGGGCTCGGCCCTGATCGGCGAGATGAAGCAGCTCCTTTCTCAGCCTAAGGTGACGGTGGCGGTGCTGACATTGCGCTCGCTGGCCGAGTCGGGTGGGGTGCTGGATGGGCTCGAGGCCGCCGGCTTCGACATCCAGGGGCCGGCGTGGAAGTGATCTGAAATCCTCCCCGGCTTTTGCCGGGGAGGGGGGCCAGGCGAAGCCTGGTGGAGGAGTTCTTCTGACCCTGTAAGAACCCCTCCACCGCGCTCCGCGCGGTCCCCCTCCCCGCGAAATCGCGGGGAGGATTTACTCATCGCCGGACCAGATATGCTCCTGCCAGAACGAGGAGTATCCCCGCCACCCGGGTCGGGCTGATCTCGACCCTGGCGAGGCCGAAGGCGCCCATTCGGTCAAGAAGGAGCGCCATTGCGAGCTGGCCGGCGATCGCCACCATGAGAAAGAAGGTCACCCCCAGGCGAGGCGCGGCAAAGGCGGCGACCGCGACGAAGAACGCCCCGTAGAGGCCGCCGACCCAGGCGTACCAGGGCAGCGCCGCGGTCGCGCCCGCTGCGGGCCGTGCGCCCAGGGCGGCCGCAACGGCGAGCAAGGCCAGCGTGCCGACGACGAACGAGACGAAGGCGGCGTTGACGGCCGAGCCGGCCCCTCGGGCGAGTAGCGCGTTGGTCGGCGCCTGCAGTGCGATGAGGCTCCCGCCGACGAAGGCGGCCGCCAGTGAGAAAATCAGGGTTGGGTTCACGGCCTTCGAGACGCCCGGCTTGCCCTTTAGCCTTCCAGCTGGCGGGTCAGCAGGCGGATGTCGGCGTCGAGCTCGCTGTCCTGGGCGCGCAGCTTCTCGATCTGGCGGACGGCGTGGATCACCGTCGTGTGGTCCCGCCCTCCGAAGCGGCGGCCGATCTCGGGAAGCGAGCGCGGAGTGAGCTGCTTGGAGAGGTACATCGCGACCTGGCGCGGGCGGGCGACCTCGCGGGCGCGGCGGGCGCTGGTCATCTCGGCCTTGCGGATCCGGTAATGCTCCGAGACCCGGGTCTGGATCTCGTCGATCGAGATCCTTCGCTGGTTGGCGCGAAGCGTGTTGGCGAGCACCTCCGTGACGAAATCGAGGTCGATGACCCGGTTCTGCATGGTCGCGTAGGCGGCGATTCGGTTGAGGGCGCCTTCGAGCTCGCGGACGTTGGAGCTGATCCTCTTGGCGAGGAACATGACGACGTCCTCGGGCACCTTGACCTCGGGCAGAGCCTCGAGCTTCTTGAGGATGATGTTGAGCCGGAGCTCGAGATCGGCCTGGTTGATGTCCGCGACGAGGCCCCAGGAGAGGCGGGAGAGGATCCGCGGCTCGATTCCGTCCAGGTCCTGCGGCGCACGGTCGGAGCTGATCACGAGCCGGCGGCCGGCCGAGATGATCTCGTTCATCGTGTGGAAGAATTCTTCCTGGGTGGATTCCTTGCCGGCGATGAACTGGACGTCGTCGATCATGAGCAGGTCGGCGGCGCGCAGATGCTGCTTGAACTTGATGGTGTCGTTGGCGCGGAGGGCGGCGACGAACTCCACCATGAACTTCTCGGCCGACATGTAGATGATCTTGGCGCGCGGCCTCAGCCGGTGGAATTCGTGACCGATGGCGTGGAGCAGGTGAGTCTTGCCGCGTCCGGTGCCGCCGTGGAGAAAGAGCGGGTTGAAGGCGACGTTGTCGGCGGTCGCGAGGGTCGTCGCTGCGCTGAAGGCAACCTCGTTGGCCTTGCCGACCACGAAATTCTCGAACCGGTAGCGGGGCTCGAGTGCGACCGCGTAGAGTCCGTCGCCCGGGACGGGCTCCTCGTCCGGCGGCGGCGCCGGGATTTCGACGACCGCCGCCGTCTTGGGCGCTGCGGCTCCGACCCGAATCGAGATGTGGCGGACGGCGGGACAGGCGGCGCGCCAGGCGAGCGTCAGTCGCTCGGAGAAATGGGTCTGAACCCAGTCGGCCATGAATTGCGAGGGCAGCTCGAGGCGCAGTGCGCCGGATTCCGAATCGAAGCTTCCGAGCGCGATCGGACGAAGCCAACCGTCGAAGGTGCGGGCTCCGCAATCGCGCCTCAGGCCGGCGCGAATCGATTCCCAGGCCAGCTGGAGCGCGCCCCGCTCCACAACGTCCAACGAACTGCCTCCCGCGGGCTTCACAGACACAAAACGCACCCCCTCTTCATACCAGGCCTCTTTCACTCGGGCCCTGACTGGCGCAAACTTCTCCCGGCGCGCGGCATCCCCCCGGCGGCCGCCGATTCGAAAGATCGTTCTTGCTGTGGCGTCCGGAGGGAATTCGCCCCGCCGGAGCGGCCTTTCTGGAAGTCTCGGCCCGGCCTTGCAAGGCCGAAATTACGTGTCAGTTCAAAGAAACATGCTTGACATAGGTTTTGCACGGGCCGCCGTTAAAATGGCGGAAAACTGCCGTTTCTTCTAAATGGCGGCTTCGCGAATCGCGGGAAGTCCTAGGGTTTCGTGTTACGTTCCAATGACAGAAAAATGACACGAAAAAGCCCGCCGGAAATCGGGTCCGGCGGGCGACTTCGAAGCTTTAGAAGAGCTTAGGCGAGGGCTGCGATACGGCGGGTCAATCGCGAGAATTTGCGGGCCGCCGTGTTCTTGTGGAAGACGCCCTTGGCGACTCCGCGGGCAAGCTCGGGCTGGACCCGGGAGATGGCGGCGAGGGCGGTATCCTTGTCGCCGGCCTCGATCGCCGCTTCGACCTGCTTGACGAAGGTGCGGATCCGGCTGACGCGGGTCCGGTTGATCTCGGTCCGGCGCTCGTTGCGGCGGATTCGCTTCTTTGCCTGCGGCGTGTTCGCCATCGTCTGATTGCCTCTTGTCTAAAATGAAAAGGGCGCGGTCAAAGCACCGCACCCGCTCGGCTGCGCCTCTACGCCAACGAGGCCCGAAAGGTCAACCTCAAGAGCGCTGGCAACGGCCGCAGTAAAAGGTGGAACGGCCCGAATCGACTCGCCGCCGAATCGTGCTTCCGCAGTGGCAGGTCTCCCCTTCCCGGCCGTAGACCCGCCATTGCTTCGAGAAATAGCCGAGCTCGCCCGACGGCCGCGCATAGTCCCGAAGGGTCGAGCCCCCCGCCTCGATCGCCGCGAGGAGAACCGCGCGTATCGCCTCGACCAGCCGCTGCAGCCTCGGGCGGGAGATCCGTCCTCCGGCCCGGGATGGAGCGATCCCGGACATGTGAAGCGCTTCGCAGACGTAGATGTTGCCCAGCCCGGCGACGATGCGCTGGTCGAGCAGCATGGCCTTGATCGGAGCGGACCGGCCGGACAGCGCCTCGATCAGGTAGCCGGCGTGGAACTCCTCGCCCAGCGGCTCGGGTCCCATCGCGGCGAAGGCGGGAAGCTGCTCGAGCTCGAGGGTCGAAACCAGGTCCACCGAGCCGAAGCGGCGCGGGTCGTTGAGGACGGCCCGCCTTCCTTCGTTGGTTTCGAGCAGGAAGTGATCGTGGGCGCCTAGCTCCGCCGGGTCGATCCGCCAGCGGCCCGACATCCCGAGATGGAAGACCAAAGTGTCGCCGCGGTCGGTGGCGATGAGGCCGTATTTGGCGCGGCGGGAAAGGCCGGTGACGGTCGCGCCGGTCAGGCGCTGGCGAAGGTCGGTCGGAAAGGCGCGGCGAAGGTCGGCCCGGCGGGCCTCCACCGTGACGAGGCGGCGTCCCTGCAGCACCGGAACCAGGCCCTGCACCGTGGTTTCGACCTCGGGGAGCTCAGGCACGATTCGTCATCCCGGCGAAAGCCGGGACCTCAGGTCGGAAAGCCTCGGCGGGTCTCCCCGAGGTCCCGGCTTTCGCCGGGATGACGGTGCGGGAAAGATGGCAAGTGCACATGCGCTTAAACCCCTGCTAGAGGCGGGCGCGATGGACAAGGTTTCTTTCGGCTTCGAAGAGGTTCCGCCCGAGGAGAAGACCCGCCGCGTCGGCGCCGTCTTCTCGAGCGTCGCCCGGCGCTACGATCTGATGAACGACCTCATGTCCGGCGGCCTTCACCGGCAGTGGAAGGATCTGTTCGTCCGCCGCGTAAGGCCGCGAAACGGCGAGACGATGCTCGACATGGCCGGAGGCACCGGCGACGTCGCCTTCCGCCTCGCCGGCAACGGCGCGAGGGTCATGGTGGCCGATATCAACCCGGACATGCTCGAGGTCGGCCGGCAGCGGGCGGCCAGGCGCAGGATCGAGGGTCTGGCCTGGGCGGTCGAGAATGCGGAGACGCTGAGCTTCGCCGATTCGGCCTTCGACGCCTACACGATCGCTTTCGGAATCCGGAACGTGACCGATATCGACTCCGCGCTCCGAGAGGCGCATCGCGTGCTGAAGACGGGCGGCCGTTTCTACTGCCTCGAATTCTCGACCACCCGCTGGCCGGGCTTCGCTTCGCTCTACGACGCTTATTCGATGCACGCCGTGCCCCGGATCGGAAAGGCGGTCGCCGGCGACGAGGAGAGCTACCGCTATCTGGTCGAATCGATCCGCCGATTCCCGCCGATGGAGAGGTTCGCCGAGATGATCGGCAAGGCGGGCTTCGCCCAGGTCAGGGCCGAGCCGATCCTGGGCGGACTGGTGGCCATCCACAGTGGGTGGAAGATTTGATGGCTTCCCACCGTCATCCCGGCGAAAGCCGGGACCTCAGGACGAGAAGTCTCCGCGGGCCTGCCCGAGGTCCCGGCTTCCGCCGAAATGACTCGGTCTCATGACCCGTCCCGTCGTCCATATCTGGCGCCTTCTCAAATGGGGCCGGGTCCTGGCCCGGCACGGCGCCCTGCGCGGGATCGAGCGCGACTCCAACACGCCTTTGCCCGTGCGCCGGCTCGCCCGGATCGCGCGCTTCGGCGCCCGGATCCCCCGGGTCCCCGCTTATGGCGAGGCGTTCGTCGAGCTCGGGCCGGCGGCGATCAAGTTCGGCCAGGCCCTTGCAACCCGCCCCGACCTCGTCGGGGTCGAGGCGGCGCGCGACCTCCAGCTCCTCCAGGACAGCCTTCCTGCCGCACCGTTCGAGCAGGTTCGCCACGCCATCGAGACCGGGCTCGAGAAGCCGCTCGAGGAGATCTTCTCGGACATCGACCCGGAGCCGGTCGGAGCCGCCTCGATCGCCCAGGTCCACCGCGCCCATACGACCGACGGCAAGCTGGTCGCGGTCAAGGTGCTTCGCCCCAATATCGAGGAGGATTTCGCCCGCGCCCTCGACACCTACCAATGGGCCGCCGCGCAGGTCGAGCGGATGGGCGGCGAGGCGACCCGGCTCCGGCCGAGGGCGGTGATCGCCCACTTCAAGCAATGGACGGCGCGCGAGCTCGACCTTCGGCGCGAG
>DASVSP010000067.1:0-17131 GCA_036388065.1 Allosphingosinicella sp. | reverse complement strand
CAACCCGGGCGACCTCATCGACCTGTCGCGGATCGACGCCAACGTCCTCGTCGCCGGCGACCAGGCGTTCACCTTCATCGGCAACGCCGCCTTCAGCGGCACCGCCGGCGAGCTCCGCTTCCACAACATCTCGCTGGGCGGGCCGATCTGGGAGGTCGAGGCCGATATCGACGGCAACGGCACTTCCGACTTCGAGGTCATCCTCGTGATCAGCCCGGCCGACCCGATCACGGCGAGCGACTTCATCCTGTAAAAGGGAAGGGGGCGGCCGTCGGCGCAGCCGCCCCCTCTCGTCATCCCGGCGGAAGCCGGGACCTCAGGTCGAAAAAGGCTCGGCGGGTCTCCCCGAGGTCCCGGCTTTCGGGTTCCCATCAAAGTAATACTTTGATGGGGTCCCTCCCGCGATGACGGGAGAGGGGCCGCGATCGTTTTATTGATCCAGCATCGTCATTGCGAGCGGAGCGAAGCAATCCAGCGGCGCCGCGAAGCTGCATTGCTTCGTCGCTCGCAATGACGGATCGATAGAAGACGATGCGTTAGGCCGAGGCCGGCTCGGCCTCGAACGCGCCTGAGCTTCGCCTCGATTGGAACCGACCGACGGCTCGGAAGCGCCGTCCCGTGCCCGGGAGAACGAATCACGAAGTCGCGCACCGGCCGGGGCCGGCCGGCGCGACGCAAGCAGAGGGAAATAGCTATCGAAGAAGGCGCGCTTGGCGGGCGCGCCGCAGCACCGGGCTTAGGAGAAGTTCACGCCGATGTCGGGGTTGCCGCTGGGAGCGCCGTTTTCCGCGCATCCGGCCGCCAGCCGCTGGACGGCGGGGCGAATCCACGTGCGCTGCGGGGCGATCTCATTGGCCACTTCGGAAGCCCTGCGCGAAACGTTCATCTTGTCACCCTATTTTTTATCGCAAGCCGGACGGGTAACGCGACGGGCACGGCCTGTCAAACCCCTAGGATGTTTCCGGATATCCTGCGCTGGGTGGTTGCATGGGAGTCGGGCCACCCCATAGAAGCAAAGCGCGAAACAACGAGGGAGATCCCGGTGGCCGAAGACCTGATAGTGGAGAGACGCGGCGAGATGATCGAGACCGAGGTCGACGGCGAGCTGGTCGCTTTGCATATCGACAACGGCACCTGCTACGGCTTCAACGGCACCGCGACCCGGATCTGGGGGATGATCGAGCAGCCCAGGCGGCTCTCGGAGCTGAAGGAAGAGCTGCTTCGGGAATTCGAGGTCGACCCGGCGACTTGCGAAGCCCAGCTGAGGGACCTGCTCGAGGAGCTCGCGGCCGACGGCCTGGTCGAAATCCGCCCGGCGTGACTGCAATTGCGGGTTATTGGAGCCAGGACGGTCGTCCGGACTCGGCGATGCGCTGCGAGCGCATGCTCAAGGCACAGCAGATCTACGGGCCCGAGGCCCCCGCGATGGCGAGCGACGGAGCGATCTCGGTCGGGCAGCGGCTTTACGCCCTTCGCCCCCGCGCCCGGCGGCCGGAAGCGGTCGCCGCCGGCGCCGGCGGCACGGCCTTGCTCGTCGCGGATGCCACCCTCCACAATCGGGAGGAGCTCGGCGAGTCTCTGGGCATAGGCTCGGCGCAGCTCGCCGCGCTGTCCGACCCCGGGCTGATTCTGAAGGCGCTCGAGCGCTGGGAGGACGGCGCGGTCGAGCGGCTGCAGGGCAATTTCGCCTTCGCCTACTGGGATTCCCGCCGCCAGCGGCTGCTGCTCGCCCGCGACTTCCTGGGCGAATGCCCGCTCCACTACAGCCAGGGCCGCGGGTTCTTCGCCTTCGCCTCGATGCCGAAGGGGCTTCACGCGCTCCCCGAGACTCCGCCCGCTCCCGACCGTGAGGCCATGGCGGGCTTCCTCGCCCTCATCCCCGAGGACGGATCCGAGACCTACTTCCACGGCGTGAGCAAGGTCCGGGCCGGGGAGATCGTCGCCGTCACCTGCGACGGCCTGAAGGCGAGGCGCTGGTGGCAGCCCTCGACGGAGCCGCTCCGCCTGAAGGGGGTCGACGATTATGCCGAGGCGATGCGCGAGCATTTCGACCGGGCCGTCGCCGTTCGCCTCGAAGGCGCGGGGCCGACCGTCGCGGCCCATTTGAGCGGGGGACTGGACAGCAGCGCCGTCGCCGCCACCGCCGCCCGGCTGATGGCCGGGTCCGGGGGGCGGGTCACCGCGTTCACCGCGGTGCCGCGCGAAGGCTATGACAGCAGCGTGATCAAGGGCGCCTTCGCGGACGAGGGCCCGCATGCGGCGGAGGTGGCCGCAATGTACCCCAATATGGACCACGTGCTGGTCCGAAACGGAGGTTCTCTTTTCACCGACCTCGACCGGCTGTTCTTCGTCTACGAGCGTCCCTTCCTCAACCTGTGCAACGGCGTGTGGATGCACAGGATCATGGACGTCGCCCGGCAGCGGGGCGACCGGGTGCTTCTCAGCGGCGCGCGCGGCAACATGAGCTTCAGCTACGACGGAATGCCGCTTCTCACCCAATTGCTTTCGAGCGGCCGGCTGCTTCGGCTGGCGCGGGAATCGCTGGCGCTGATCCGCAACGGCACCCGGGTCGGAACGGTCGCGGCCCAGACGCTCGGCCCGTTCCTGCCGGTGCCGATCTGGCAGGCGATCGGCAGGCTGCGCGGCCGAGGCCGCAAGCTGACCGATTATTCGGCGATCAGCCCCGAAGCCGCCCAGGCCTTCCGGGTGGCGGAGCGCGGGATCGAGCGGGGGCTCGATTCCAGCTTCCGGCCGCGGCGCAACGCGCTCGAGACCCGGCTCTGGGCGCTTCGGCGGGTGGACGTCGGCAATTACAACAAGGGGTATCTCGCGGGCTGGGGGATCGACGTCCGCGACCCGACGGCCGATCGCCGGCTCATCGAATTCTGCCTCACCGTCCCCGCGGACCAGTATCTGCGCCACGGCATCCGCCGGGCGCTCGCCCGAACCGCCTTCGCCGACCGCCTTCCGCCCAAGGTCGTCAACGAGACCCTCAAGGGCTATCAGGCGCCCGACTGGCACGAAGGCCTGGTCGCCGGCCGGGGCGAGCTCGACGAAGAGATCGGGCGGATCGCGGCGTGCGGCGAGGCGGCCGACACGCTCGACCACGCGGCGATGCGCCGCCTTGCCGAAGCCATGCCGTCCGGAGGCTGGCACGAAGGCGACACGACCCAGAAATACCGACTCGCCCTTCTCCGAGGCGTGTCGGCGGGGCACTTCATTCGCAAGGCCGCCGGGTCTAACCAGTAGGGAAGCACCATGACGGTGGCGCGTCCGGGGGGCGCCGGCGGTTGCCAAGCGGAAGGCAAGGGTTCATGAGGCGGCCATGCTTTCTCAACGAACGCGCTATACAATCCGCGCGCTCCTCCACCTCGCCGATCGCTACGGCGAAGGGCCGGTCCAGCTGAGCGAGATCGCCGCCCGGCAGAACATCCCGCCGAAATTCCTGACCGTCATGCTTTCCCAGATGATCCGCGAGAAGCTCGTGGCGAGCCGCCGCGGCCGCGACGGCGGCTACTGGCTTGCCAAGCCGCCGGCCGAGATAAGCTACGGTTCGATCGTCCGGCTCACCCGGGGCTCGCTCGGACTGCTTCCCTGCGCAAGCCGATACCGCCACGAGACGTGCAGGAATTGCATCACGGAGGATCAGTGCCGCCTGCACCGGGTGATGCTGATGGTTCGCGACGAGACCGCCCGGATCCTCGACGGGCTCAGCCTGGCGGATTCGATTCCGGAGGAGCAGCTCTGGGAGGATCCGCTTCCCGGGTCGGAGGAAGCCCCACGTCATCCCGGCGAAAGCCGGGACCTCGGGGAGGCCCGCAGAGACTTTTCGACCTGAGGTCCCGGCTTTCGCCGGGATGACGGGGAAGGCCTTTCCGCTCGCTCACAATAATATCCTGAACAGCGCCCCGCCGCTCTCGCCCGTTCCCAGGCCGATCGACCCGCGGTGGGCGAGGACGACCTGGCGGGCGAGGCTGAGTCCGACCCCGGTGCCCTTGGCCTTGGTGGTGAAGAAGGGGAGGAAGACGTCCTGCCGGAGGTCCTCGGGAACCCCGGCGCCGTTGTCCGCGACTTCGATCTGGACCCGCCCGGCCGCGACCGGAGCGAACGACAGGGAGACGCAAGGTGCCTTCGAATGATCGCGCGCGGCCTCCGCGGCGTTGCGGAGCAGGTTGATCAGCACCTGGCACATGAGGTCGGGATCGGCGTCGAGAGTCAGCCGGTCCGGGACGACGTCGACCGACAGTGCGACTCCCTGCGCCCCGTCGCCGGCTCGGAACAGGGATTCCAGCTCCCGCGCCCAGGGCAGGACCTCGAACAGTCGGCGGCGGACGACCGGGGTCCGGCTGATCTGTCGGTAGCTCTCGACGAAGTGCATGACCCCGTCGGCGCGGCGGGCGAGGGTCTCGACCGCGGCCCGGGCGTCGGCGACGAGCGGATCGCTGCCGCGGTCAGCCTCCGCCATCAGCCCGGCGGCGCTCTGGGCGAGCGAGGTCACCGGAGTCATCGAGTTCATGATCTCGTGGGTGAGGACCCGGATGAGGTCGCTCTGGGCGGCGATCTCGATCGCGTTCAGCTCGCCCTGGATCGGCTGGACCGCGACCACCCGGACCATTCCGCCGAGGCGGTGGACCGAGGCGGCGCTGACCATCGCGGTCTGCGGAAGCTCGTCGAGCATCAGCGGGAGGAGGCGAGGCTTGGCGATCGAATCGTCGCCGAGCGCGGCGGCGAAGGTCTCGCCGTAGATCCGGTAATCCTCGATCCTGACCCCATGATGGCGCACGAACAGGCGGCGGGCGGCCTTGTTGGCGAGCTCGACCCGGCCCTCGGTGTCGACCGTCAGAAGCGGCGCAGGGGCGTCGTCGAGCACGGCTTCGCAGAAGCGGTTCGCCTCGGTGAGCCGGAGCCGCTCGTCGCGAAGGTTTCGGATCCCCTGGTCGAGCGCCCGGCCGATGTCGGTGAAGCCGCTTCCGTCCGCGCGGTGGGCGAAGCTCTGGGAGAGGTCGCCGAGCCGCACCGCCTCGAGGAATCGGGTGAGCTCCATGTTGGTTCGCTGGATGTAGCGCCAAAGCTCGTAGAGCGCCCAGAGGCACAGGCCCGCCGCGAGGAGGCGCGCGATGCCGAGCCCTTCGACCCCGAGGGCCGCGACGAACAAATAGACCGTGGCCAGGAGCATCGCCGCCCGCCACCCGAGGCCGGCGATGAAGCGGCTTCTAAAGGGCATTTTTGTCCTCCCCTGCATTTGCAGGGGAGGGGGACCGCCCGAAGGGTGGTGGAGGGGTCTCACGGACTCCGAAGAACCCCTCCACCATGCTTCGCATGGTCCCCCTCCCCGCGAAATCGCGGGGAGGATTTAGAGCTTCCCTAAAGCCCATGCTTGTCCATTCGGCGGTAGAGCGAGGCCCGGGTGAGGCCCAGCTCCTGGGCGGCGAGCGAGATGTTGTAGGCGTGGCGCTTCAGGGCCTGTTCGACCATCTGCTTCTCCACCCGCTCGAGGTTGAGATCGGGGCCGAGGGCCGGCGGGGTGCTGGTCGCCGCCGGGCGCGGCGCGGTAGACCGCGAGAGGGAGAAATCCTCGAACGTGAAGTCGCCGTCGCCGGCGAGGATGACGGCGCGCTCGGCGGCATGGCGAAGCGCCCGGACGTTCCCCGGCCAGTCGTAGGCGACCAGGGCCGCCATCACCTCGGCTGGAAGCCGGCGCGAGGGCTTGGCGTATTTCTTCGAATAGAGAGCGACATAATGATCGACGAGCACCGGTATGTCCTCGCGCCGCTCGCGAAGCGGTGGAAGCTCGATCTCGACCGTGTTCAGCCGGAACAGCAGATCCGGGCGGAACAGGCCTTCGTCGCCGAGGCGCTCCGGGGGAAGGTTGGTCGCCGCGACGACCCGGACGTCGATCGGAACCGGCTTGTTGGCTCCGACAGGGGTGACCTGGCGCTGCTCGAGCGCGGTGAGCAGCTTGGGCTGGAGGTGGATCGGGAGGTTCCCGACCTCGTCGAGGAAGAGGGTTCCGCCGTCGGCCGCCTGGAGCCGGCCGACCCGGTCGCCGCGGGCGTCGGTGAAGGCGCCTTTGACGTGTCCGAACAGTTCGGATTCGAAGAGGTTCTCGGCCACCGCCCCGAGGTCGACCGAGACGAAGACGTTGCCGGAGCGGCGGGACTTGCCGTGAAGCGCGCGGGCGACGAGCTCCTTGCCGGTGCCGTTCTCGCCGAGGATGAGGACGTTGGCCTCGGTCGGCCCGGCGCGCTCGATCAGCGAATAGATCCGCCGCATCGGCCCGGACTGGCCGAGCAAGGGGGTCTCGCCGCCCGCCGCCGGGGTGGAGATGGCGACCGCGCGCTTGCGCTCGGTCACCGCGGCCTGCCGCGACGTGCGCAGCGAGGCGGCGGTCCGGACGGTCGCCAGGAGCCTTTCGTTGGACCAGGGCTTGGAGACGAAGTCGGTGGCGCCGCGCTTCATCGCCTCGACGGCGATGTTGACCCCGCCATGGGCGGTGATCATCACCACGACCGCCTGCGGGTCCCTGGCCAGGATCTCGCCGAGCCAGTGGAAGCCTTCGGCGGCGTTGGTGGCGCCGCGGCCGAAATTGGCGTCGAGAAGGACGACGTCGGCGCCGCCGCCCTCGATCGCCGCCATCGCCTCTTCGGGAGCCTGGAAGGTGAGGACCTCCTCGAAGAGATCGCGCAGGAGAAGGCGCGCGGACAGCAGGATGTCCTGATCGTCGTCGACGACGATGCACCGCCAGAACGGCTTCCCCTCCCCAGCCACGTCATTTCTCCTACAGGCCTGTCCGGTTACGGACAAACAATAATCGTGCCAGTGGGCCCGGGGGCGTGGCCGCGGCGTCCGGGGACGGACTCGGCGCCGTTCGAAAGCGGACGGGCCGGGGGGCGGGCGATCGCGACGATCGCCGACAATCGCCGGAAAACCGGCTTTTCCGCAATTGGCACGCCTCGTGCTGGGAAGAGCGCGACAGGGAAAATCGGGGAGCCGCGGCAATGCACGAGTTCAGATCCTGGCTGACCGGGACTTTGTGGGTGGCGACCGCCTTGCTCGTGCCGATGGCGGCGCTGCAGCCGGTCAGCGTCGCGAGCCTGAGAGCAGCGGCCGCGGGCCTCGCCGCCGGCGCCTGCGACGACGGCAGCGCCCATCTCGCAATGGGCTGCGCGAGCGCCCTCCTGTGATCCTGTACGCGAGCGTACAGGGACGTGTCCGGAATCGGACGGCATGAGGCAGGGATGAGCGTGATCCAGATCAAATCAACCGACGGCGAGCCGCGCGCGGAAAGCGGAACCGGAATGGACAAGGTCGTGGTCTCCACCGGCCTGTCGACGCGTTCCAAGATCGCCATCGGCGCCGCCGCCCTTCTGCTTTTCGCGTTTCTCTTCTGGGGGTTCGCTCCGAGCGCCGGAAGCCAGACGGTGGCGGCTGAGCGGATCACCGTCTCGGCGGTGAGCAAGGGCACGTTCGACGACTTCCTGCCGCTGAGGGCCCGGGTCGAGCCCCTGGTCACGGTCTATCTCGACGCGGTCGAGGGCGGCCGGGTGGAAAAGGTCCTGGTCGAGGACGGAGCCATCGTCCAGCAGGGCCAGCTGCTCGCGGTGCTTTCCAATTCGGATCTCGCTCTCAACCTGCTCGCCCGCCAGTCCGACGTGTCGCGCGAGATCAACTCGATGCGAAGCCAGGAGCTCGCGCTGGCGCAGACCAGCATCGGCGACGAGCGCGCCGTCATCGACGCCCAGCTCGCCGCCGACAAGTCGAGGCGCCAGTACGAGATGCAGAAGCCGCTGATGGAAAAGGGCTACGTCCCCGCCAAGGTGTATAACGACAGCCGCGACGAATATCTCTCGAGCCGGCGCCGAGCCGAAGTCCTGAGGCGCGCCCGGGAGGTCAACCAGAGGCTCCAGACCAGCCAGCTCGCCCAGCTTCGCGCCTCCAATGCCTCGCTGAGCGGAAGCCTCGACATCGCGCGCTCGACTCTCGACGCGCTCAACCTTCGCGCCCCGGTCACCGGACAGCTCACCGCCTTCTCGATTCAGGTCGGCCAGTCGCTGACCCGCGGCGAGCGGCTCGGCCAGGTCGACAGCGCCGGACGCAACAAGCTCGTCGCGGGCGTCGACGAATATTATCTCGGCCGGGTCCGGCCCGGCCAGACCGCGACCGTCGACATGGGCGGCAAGACCTATCGGGCGAAGGTCGCCAAGATCTACCCGCAGGTGAAGAACGGAGTGTTCGAAGCCGACCTCACCTTCGTCGGAGCCGAGCCGCCCGCGCTCAACCGCGGCCAGACCCTGCAGACGAAGCTGACCCTCGGGGATCCCGCCCCGGCGCTGCTCATACCCAACGGCGCCTTCTACAACGAGACCGGGGGCGCCTGGGTGTTCGTGGTCGAGCCCGGCGGCGGCGGAGCCGTGAAACGCAACGTGCGCCTTGGCCGCCGCAACGCCGATCATATCGAAGTGCTCGAGGGACTGGAGCCCGGCGAGCGGGTCATCACCTCACCCTATACCGGTTTCGCCGACAAGGACCGGCTCGACCTCGAGACCTGAAGGAGCAAGCACATGCTGACGATGCGTGAACTGTCGCGGGTCTACCGCGCCGACACCGTCGAGACGACGGCCCTGGACCGGATCGACCTCGACATCGCCGACGGCGAGTTCGTCGCCATCATGGGGCCGTCGGGCTGCGGCAAATCGACCCTGCTCAACGTGATCGGAATGCTCGATTCGCCGAGCAGCGGCTCCTACGTCTTCGACGGGATGGAGGTGGCCGGGCTTCCCGAGGCCAAGCTGGCCAACGTCCGAAAGCAGAATATCGGCTTCATCTTCCAGAGCTTCAACCTCGTCGACGAGCTCTCGGTGCGCGAGAATATCGAGCTCGCCTTGCTCTACCACGACGTCGCGGCGTCCGAGCGGCGCTCGCGGGTCGAAGCGGTGATGGACAAGGTGGGAGTGGCCCATCGGGCCAAGCACCGCCCGAGCCAGCTCTCGGGCGGCCAGCAGCAGCGGGTCGCAGTCGCCCGCGCCCTGGTCGGAAATCCCAAGCTGATCCTCGCCGACGAGCCGACCGGCAACCTCGACACCCAGCATGGCGAGGAAGTGATGAAGATGCTCCAGGCCCTGAACCGCGAGGGCTCGACCATCGTCATGGTCACCCACTCGCCGGCCCACGCCGATTATGCCGGGCGGGTGGTGAACATGCTCGACGGCCGGATCCTCATCGAGCGGCGCAGGGCGGCGTGAGGGGTGCAGCTTCTTTAATTCCTCCCCCGGATTTCCGGGGGAGGGGGACCGCGCGAAGCGCGGTGGAGGGGTTCTTCGGAGTCCGTAAGGCCCCTCCGCCATGCTTCGCATGGTCCCCCTCCCCTGCAAATGCAGGGGAGGATTTGTGGAGCCCGCTCCTCCTCCTTTTCGCCGCGGCGTTTGCCGTGACTCCAGCCCTCGCCGGCGAGCGCCAGCGCTCGACCGTCCTGATGAGCGAGAATCCGCAGGGCCGGAAGTTCCAGGAGGAATGGGGCTATAGCGACGCGATCGTCGCGGGCGACTCCATCTATCTGAGCGGCATCGTCGTCGGGCAGCGCGGCGGCGAGTCGCTCGAGGCGGCCTACGAGCGCACCTACGGCCAGATCGGGGCGATATTGAAGCGCGCCGGTGCGAGCTGGGACGACGTCGTCGACATCACCAGCTTCCACACCGACGTGACCGCCCAGATGCCGGCCATCGTCGCGGTCCACAAACGCCACGTCAAAGCGCCCTATCCGGCCTGGACCGCGATCGACGTCGACCGGCTGATCCCGGACGGAGGAATCACCGGGATCAAGGTCGTCGCGCGGCGGCCGGGTGGGGCGAGGGGGAAGTGAGCCGAGTGCGCCTTCATAATTCCTCCCCCGGATTTCCGGGGGAGGGGGACCGCGCGAAGCGCGGTGGAGGGGTTCTTCGGCAGCCAGAAGGGCCCCTCCACCACCCTTCGGGTGGTCCCCCTCCCCTGCAAATGCAGGGGAGGATTTAGAACATGACCATGTGGCGCAACTATCTGACGGTCGGTTACCGGGTCCTCTCGAGGCACAAGACCTACGCCTTCATCAACATCTTCGGACTCGCGCTCGGGCTTGCCGCCTGCCTCCTCATCCTCCTCTACGTTCGGCACGAGCTCAGCTACGACCGCTGGCTTCCGGGCGCGGAGCGGATCTTCCAGCTCCAGAGCGCTGTCGAGAGCCCGACCGGCGAAGAGCGGCGAATCCAGCTGGCCAATTATCCGGTCGGGCCAGCGCTCAAGAAGGACTTTCCGCAGATCGAGAGGCTGGTCCGTCTCCAGTCCGGCTCCTCGGTCATCCTCCATCGGGGAGAGGCCCGGTATCCGGACGGCCTCTACTTCGTGGACGGGCCCGTATTCGACGTGCTTGCGATGCCGCTCGCCCGGGGGGACGCGGCCACCGCGCTCTCCCTGCCGGGCTCGATCGTTCTCACCGAGGCCGCGGCGGAAAGCTTTTTCGGCCGGGACGATCCGATAGGCCAAACCATCACCATCAAATCCGCCGGTCCGGGCGGGGACACCGCCACCGACTACCGGGTGACCGGAATCCTCGAGGATCTGCCGACCAACTCGCATCTCGACTTCAAGATGCTCGCACGTTTCGATTCCGCCAGCCCACCGCCGAACGTCGCCTCCAGCGTCAACCCCGGCGCCTGGGACATGATCAGCGGCTTCACCTATCTGACCCTTCGCCCGGGCGCGGATCCCGCGGCGATCCACGCCGCACTGCCGGAGTGGAAGAAGAAGGTCGTCCCCCGCCAGCCGGGCGAATCGCCGCTCGGCCGGCAGGACTGGCGCCTCGTGAACGTCAAGGACGTGCACCTGAGCGACGCCGAAAGCCCCCTCAAGCCGGGGATCGAGCGGGGAACGCTCGTCACCTTCACGATCATCGCGGCCCTGGTCCTTGGAATGGCCTGCATCAACTTCATCAATCTCGCGACGGCCGGGGCAAGCCGGCGCGCGCGCGAGGTCGCGCTCAGGAAGCTGGTCGGAGCAAGCCGCCGGCAGCTGATCGCGCAGTTCCTGGGGGAGACCTTGCTGCTCGTGGCGGTTGCGACCGTCTTGGCGCTTGCCGCGGTCGAGCTTGTACTCCCTGTCCTTTCCCGCTTCCTCGAAGCGGATCTGGCCCTGAGCTACCTCGGCCCCGACAGCGTGATTCCCCCGGTGCTCGGCCTGATGCTGCTCGTGGCTCTGATCGGCGGCCTCTATCCGGCTTTCTACCTTTCGCGCTTCCAGCCGGCCCGGGTGCTGAAGGCGAACGCCTCGACCTCCGAGGCGCCCGGTTCGGGGCGGCTTCGGAGCGCTCTGGTCGTCGGTCAGTTCGCCGTTTCGATCGGCCTCATCGTCTGCACGGCGGTCGTCTACAGCCAGACCGTCTACGCCCGGACCGTCGACCCGGGCTTCGATCGGTCGGGGCTGCTTCAGCTCGAAAGCATCCACCTGATCGAGACCGACGGGGAGGCGTTCCGGCGCGAGGTGGAGCGGGTGAGGGGCGTGACCTCGGCCAGCCGCACTTCGATCGGAGTGTCGACCGGTATGATGAATTTCAGCACCTTCACCCTGCCCGGATTCGACAAGCCCCTGGAGTTCGGCCTCTATCCCGTGGAGGCCGGGTTCTTCGAGGCGATGAGGATTGAGCTGCTCGCCGGACGGTTGTTCGACGAAAGCCGGGCCGCCGACGAGACGCCGCCCTCACCCGATTTCCGGGCCGAGCCCGGGCCGGCGCCGCGATCCGAACGGCCCGTCCATGTGGTAGCCAATGAAACCGCCGTCCGGGCGCTCGGCTATCGCAGCCCCCAAGCCGCCGTCGGCAAGCAGTTCCGCGACATAAGCGAGTCGGAGCCGGGGCCGCCCCACATCATCATCGGGGTCGTCCGCGATTCTCGCTTCCGCTCCGTGCGCGACAAGGTCGAGCCGATCCTCCACAGCTTCGAGCGCGGTCCGATGCCCTATCTCGTCGCCCGCTACGAAGGCGCGGACCCGGTCGCGGTCCGCAAGCGGGTGGAGTCGATCTGGAAGCGCTTCCTGCCCGAGGTTCCGTTCGCGGCCGGCTTTAGCGAGGAAGTGATCGGCGAGCTTTATTCCGACGAGGAGAAACGCGGGCAGCTCTTCGCCGCTTTCGCAATGGTCTCGGTCCTGATCGCCTGCCTGGGCCTGTTCGGCCTGTCGACGTTCACCGCGCAGCGGCGGACCAAGGAGATCGGCATCCGCAAGGTGCTCGGCGCACGCGTGCATCATATCGTCCGACTGCTCGCCTGGCAGTTCTCCAAGCCCGTGATAATCGCCAATCTGATCGCCTGGCCGGTCGCCTGGTGGGTGATGCGCGACTGGCTGAACGGCTTCGATGCCAGGATCGGCCTCGGTCCTGGGCCCTTCGTCCTCGCCGGGCTGATCGCGCTCGCCATCGCCGCCGGAACCGTCGCCGCCCACGCGATCAAGGTGGCCCGGGCGAACCCCATCCACGCGCTTCGCTACGAGTAGGACCGGCCGATGTGGCGCAATTACCTGACCGTCGCCGTCCGCACCCTGACGAGGAACCGCGGCTACGCGCTCGTCAACGTCTGCGGCCTCGCCCTCGGGCTCGCCGCCTGCCTGACCATCCTGCTCTACGTCCGCTACGAATCGGGCTACGACAGCTGGCTTCCCGATCACGAGCGGATCCACCAGGTCCAGGCGACCTGGCACGAGCCCGGGCAGCCGGTCTCCAAGTCCCAGCACAGCCCGTTTCCGCTGCGCGACACGCTGGCCGCCGGTTTTCCCCAGATCGAGGCGGTCACGGTTCTCCGGTCGGGCAAGACGGTGCTGATGCACGAAGGCCAGCCGATATTCCTCGACGCCGCGGCGGTCGATCCGAGCTTCTTCGACATCTTCAAGCTCGAGTTCGTCGACGGATCGGCGGAGCGGGCCCTGTCGGACATGCGCTCGGTCGTCCTCACCGAGAGCGAGGCGATGAGGCTCGTGGGTACGCGCAAGGCGGTGGGGCGGACGATCACCGTGGGCGCCGGGACCGGGCGGCAGGACTATCCGATCACCGGCGTGATCCGCGACCTGCCGAGCAATTCGAGCCTGAAGCTCGCCTTCATCTACCGCCACAACCCCGCCGAATTCGACTCGCTGCCGGCCGCCGACAAGGGGTGGGGCAACATGGACCAGCAGCATTACGTCAAGCTTCGCGCCCGCGCCGACGCCGCCGCGATCAACGCGGCCTTTCCGGCCTGGGAGAAAAGGACGATCGCACCGCAGCTGATCGACGGCCGGTCGTCGAGCCAGGCCGACATTCTCGATCTCAAGCTGGTTCCGATCGCCGGCGTCCATCTCAGCGACGCCGTGCAGGGCGCCCTCACCCCGCAGGGCGACGCTCGAACGCTCGCCACCTTCGGCATCGTCGCACTGCTCATCCTCGGAATGGCGGTGATGAACTTCATCAACCTTTCGACGGCGCGGGCGACCCAGCGGGCCCGCGAGATCGCGCTCCGCAAGGTGCTCGGGGCCCGGCGCGGCCAGCTCGTCGCCCAGCTTCTGGCGGAATCGCTGCTGACCGCGGCCATCGCGATGCTTCTGGCTCTGGCCCTGGTCGAGGTCGGAAGCGCCTGGAGCGGGGGGTGGATCGGGGCGGAGCTCAAGGTCCGCTATCTCGGCGAGGGCGGAATGCTGCTTCCGGCCATCGCCCTGTTCCTTCTCGCCGGCCTGCTCGGCGGGGTCTATCCCGCTTTCTACCTCAGCCGCTTCCAGCCGGCGGAAGTCCTGCGCGCCAACAAGGCCTCCGCCGAGGCGCCGGGCAGCGGCCGGCTGCGGGCCTCACTGGTCGTGCTCCAATTCGCAATCGCCATCGGGCTCATCGTCTCCACCTCGGTCGTCTACTGGCAGACCCGCCACGTGCAGGAGGTGGACCCGGGTTTTCGCCGCGACGGCCTGATCCAGATCGACTCCGCCTGGCGCTTTGCCGGCGACGACGCCCGGTACCAGGCCGCGCGCCGCGACCTGCTCGCGATCCCGGGAGTGGTCGCGGCGGGGCGAACCAATCTCGGAATCGCCGCGACGAACAAGAGCATCCAGGCGGTCCGGGCGCCGGGCGGTCCGGAAGGCCTGGGGATGGGCTATTACGCGGTCGATTCCGACTTCTTCCGGACGATGGACCTGCGCCTTCTGGCCGGCCGCTTCCTCGGCGACAGCTTCGCCGAGGACAAGCTGATCCGGGCCGACGGCGACGCGCCCGCCTTGCCGGCCGGACGCGGGCTCAACATCGTCGTCAACCAGGAGGCGGCCAAGCTGATGGGTTTCGCTTCGCCGCAGGCGGCGCTCGGCCAAACGATCCGGGCCGGGCTCGACGGCAGCGACGATCTCACGCCTTCGACGATCGTGGGGGTCGTCGGCGATACCCGGATCCGCACCGCCCGCGACGCGATCGAGCCGCTCCTCTACCGCTACGACCCCCAGCGCACCAGCCAGGTCCTCGTCCGCTACGCCGAAGCTCGGCCGCGCGACGTGATGGAGGGCCTCTCGAGGGTCTGGCGCAAGTTCGAGCCTGAAATTCCTTTCCAGGGCGCGTTCGCGGAGGACGTGATTGCTGAACTCTATGCGGCCGAGCGGGCGCGCGGCGCGCTCTTCGCCGCTTTCTCCGGGCTCGCGGTTCTGATCGCCTGCCTCGGACTCTACAGCCTCGCCACCTTCGCCACCGAGCGGCGCACCAAGGAGATCGGGATCCGCAAGATGCTCGGAGCCAGGGTGCGCGACATCGTCCGGCTGCTCGCCTGGCAATTCTCCAAGCCCGTCATCCTCGCCAACCTCGTCGCCTGGCCGGTCGCCTGGTGGGCGATGCGGGACTGGCTGAACACGTTCGACGCCCGAATCGCGTTGACCCCGGGGCCGTTCCTCGTCGCCGGCCTGCTCGCGCTCGCCATCGCCGTCGCGACGGTGGGCGGCCACGCCCTCCGGGTCGCCCGATTGCACCCCATCCACGCCCTCCGTTACGAATAGGACCCGAACCATGTGGCGCAATTATCTGACCGTCGGACTTCGGGCCCTGGCCAAGAACAAGACCTACGCCTTCATCAACATCTTCGGGCTTGCGATCGGGATGGCGGCGTGCCTGATGATCCTGCTCTACGTGCGCTACGAGGCGAGCTACGACAGCTGGATGCCCGGCGCCGACCGGGCCTACCAGTTCCAGGATTACTACAAGGCGACCGACAATGGCGGCGAGGAGATGCGCCTGCAGATGACGAGCTACGTCTCGGGGAAGGCGCTTGTGAAGGACTTCCCGCAGATCGAGAAGGCGGTCTACGTCGCCTCCTCGGGCGCCGTGATCATGCAGAACGGCCAGCCCAGCCTCGCCGACGATTTCAACTTCGTCGACGGCAACCTGTTCGACGTCCTGCAGGTGCCCTTCGTCCGGGGCGACCGGGCGACCGCGCTGACCAATCCCAACTCGCTGGTCCTGACCGAGACGGAGGCGGGGAAGCGATTCCCGGGCCAGGACGCGCTCGGCAAGACGTTGACACTGATCGTCCAGGGCAAGAGCGCCGACTATATCGTCACCGGGGTGATGGAGGATCTTCCCAAGAACAGCCACATGGAGCTGGGGGTCGTCGCCCGCTTCCATCCGGAGACCTTCTTCGCCGACCAGCCGAGCTTCCTCACCAGCTGGGGAAACCAGGGCGGCTGGTGGTACGTCAAGCTGCGCGAGGGCGCCAAGGCGGAGGACATCAACCGCCAGCTCCCTGCCTGGGAGAAGCGCAACATCCCCGACGATACGGGCGGCCGCGAGAAGACCAATCCCGGGGACGACCAGGACTGGCGCCTGACCAACGTGCGCGACATTCACCTCGGCGAGGCCCAGCAGGCGTCGATGACCCCCGGCAACGACCGGCGGACCATCGTCACTTTCTCCATCGTCGCGCTGCTGATCCTCGGCATGGCGGTGGTGAACTTCACCAACCTGGCCACCGCCCGGGCTTCGCAGCGTGCCCGGGAGGTGGCCTTGCGCAAGGTCCTGGGAGCGAGCCGGAAGCAGCTCATCACCCAGTTCCTCGGGGAATCGATGCTCGTGACGGCGCTCGCGATGCTCCTCGCGCTCGCCATGGTCGAGCTTCTGCTGCCGCTCTTCAACACGTTCCTCGATGCCGACATCGGCCTCGTCTACTGGGGGTCGGGCGGAGTGCTGCTCCCGATCGTCGTCCTGCTCCTGGTCGTCGGCGCCGCCGGAGGCCTCTACCCCGCTTTCTACCTGTCGCGATTCCAGCCGGCCCGGGTGCTCAAGGCCAACAAGTCGTCGGCCGAGGCGCAAGGCTCGGGGAGCCTTCGCAACGTCCTCGTCGTCGCCCAGTTCGCGGTCTCCATCGGACTGATCATCTGCACGGCCGTGATCTACGGCCAGACCGTCCACGCCCGGACCGCGGACGCCGGCTACAACCGCCACGGCCTCATCCAGCTGCAGGGGCTGGGCGCCCGGCAGGCCGCGCCGGTCGCGGAGACGCTTAGGCGGGAGATCGCCAAGCTGGACGGGATCAAGGGCGCCTCGCTGACGGGGATCGGAATCAATCCGGGCAACAATTCGGTGGGCTCGGTCTACCTGCCCGGCAATCCCAAGGCGATCGACCTCGGCACCTACGTCATCGACCACAATTTCATTCCCACGATGGGGATGAAGATGCTCGCCGGCCGCAACTTCTCCGATCGCGTGGCGATGGACGATTCGACCACTCCCTTCCCGGTCGACAAGGCCGCCGAGCAGGCCTTCGCCAAACGCGGAACCAACATCGTGGTCAGCGAGGTCGCGGCCCGGCGGCTCGGCTTCAACGATCCGCAGCAGGCGATCGGGAAGACGGTCAGCGCCGGACTGACCCTCGACGAATTCGGTCTCGTCAACGCGACCGTCGTCGGAGTCTTCAAGGACGCCCGCTTCCGCTCGGTCCGCGATCCCTTGCAGCCGATCATGTTCCTGTTCGGCCGCAACGGCTTCAACGCGATGGTCATCCGCTACGAAGGCAAGGATCCCAAGCAGGTGATGGCCGACGCCGAGCGCGTCTGGAAACGGCTTCTCCCCGATCTGCCCTACCGCGCCGAGCTCGCCGACGACCGGGTGGCCCGACTCTACGAG
>DASVSP010000066.1:0-19430 GCA_036388065.1 Allosphingosinicella sp. | reverse complement strand
CGGGGCGGCGGGCCCGATCGAACATTTCAAGGCCAGCCGCCCGCGCCGGCCCGGACGCGCCGCCGATTTCATTCGAGGCGGTTATTCTATGTACACGGCCTTGGGCTCCGGCTTCGCGGCGGGCCCGGATTCGACGAGTCTCAGTCGAGCGGCCTCGACGGTCTCCTCCTCGCTTTCGCGATAGCTCATCTTGCCGTCGATGATGCCGCCGCTGGCGATCCGGATCCGCGAATAGGTGATGTCGCCGGTGAGCCTCGCCGTCGCCTCGACCGCGAGGTCCTTGGTCTCGATCGCGCCCTCGACCGTTCCGGCCGCCCGGACCCGCTCCGCGAAGACGCTTCCCCGGATGACGCTCTTCTCGCCCAGGATGAGGGTGACGCAGCGCACGTCGCCGTCGACCTTGCCCAGAAGGTGGAGGTCGTCGGTCGCTTCGATATTGCCGGTGACCCGGATACCGGAGCCGATGATGGACATCTCCTCCGCGGTTTCGCGCTCGACCTTGTTAGCCTGTTCCATGCCTCACTCCTCGCAAACTGGCGGGGGCGGCGCCGGCCCCGGGCAGCCCGTACGGGGGCTCGCCTGGCATTTCCCCCGCTTGAATCTCTCAAACCGACCTGTGGATAATACGTAGTTCACCAACGAAATCATTAACAAGTATCAGTCCTTAGGGTTCCCGCCCCAATTTGGGACGAGCGGTCCGGCCGTAATCTTTCGGCACGGATTGTCCCGTTTTGGGTGTTCGGGGTTCGCGACGAAATGGGACGTTGGAGGAGGGGGCTCCGCTGGTTATGCCTCCGCCAAATACCGCAGCCCTCATCGTGCCCCGCGGGGTGTGTGGGCTCGGCGATGGAGACTGGGATGGACCGAAGCGCGAATTCTACCGCCAGGAACGAAGGCTCTTCGATCATCGGCAGCGGCATCTCCGTCGACGGAGACATCGAGGCCGATGTCGACCTGAAGATCCGAGGCAAGGTCTCCGGCAACGTGCGCTGCGCCGCGCTCGTTCTCGGCGAGGAAGGCGAGATCCGTGGCGACGTGCTTGCGGACCGGGTTCGGCTCTCGGGACTGGTGGAGGGCGCGATCGAGACCGGCGACCTGGCCCTGGAGGAAGGCGCGAGGGTGAAAGGGGACGTCACCTACAGCCGGATCAGGATGGTCAAGGGGGCCGTCGTCCAGGGCCGGATGAGCCATGTCGCTCGGGAGGATTCCGTCGAGGCCGAGCCTGTGCCGGCGCCCGAGACGCCGGCTGCGCAAAAGCCGCAGCCTTTCGCGGGCAGGGTCCAAAAGGCCGTCTATATAGAGTAGGCGCGTTCACTCGGCGACCGCACCGCACCGGAAAAGGCGGCGGGTCGCAAGCGCCGGCGCCGGTGCGAGCTAGGAGCGTAAGAATGATCTTCACGGCACGACCGTCAAGCCGGCGCACCCCCTGGATGGGGGGGTCGTTCGCGGCTGCGACCGGCGCTCGCCGTGAACAGGTCGGCGGGCGCACGTGAGCCTCCTGTGTCAGCTGGGCCGTCACCGGCCCCGCGGGATCCCGCGCTGGAACGACGGCCTTTACTTCGCCACCTGCGAAAGGTGCGGCCGCGACCTCGTTCGGACGGCGTTCGAAGGCTGGCACGTGCCGAGCGGCTACAGGGTCGTGTGGAGCGATCGTCCCCCCGCCGACCGGCCCGAGGTCGGCCTGGTCCCCGAGGGGAGCGGGGCCCCATCTTCGTCGAACGTTCCGGCGGCGGCGGAGGAGGTCGCGCACGCCTCCGAGCCGGGTGCGACGGTCGCCTTCCCCGCGTCCGAAGCGGCTTCGGACCCGACGGACCCTTCGTCGGCGCCGTCTCCCGCGATCGAGCCGCCCGAGCCGGAGCCTGAGGCGGCCGTCGAGCCGATCGTCCCTGACGATGCCCCTCCGGCCCGGGCGCCCGTCCCGGCCGTCGGATCCAATAAAGGCAGGCTTCCGATCCAGGACGTGCTTGCCCACCTCAATGCCGAGGAATCCGCGAATCGGGCCCGGCAGACCCCTCCGGCCCAGGGGGAGATTCCCGCCCGGCAGCCCGAACCGGCCCCGGCGGAGCCTTCCGGACGGCAGCGGCGCTCTACCTGGGACTTCATGGACGACGATCCCCTGGAAGAGGATTCGGCGTCCGGCCGGGAACGCGCGCGCGTGCCCACCGCGGCCGCCGGGGCGGGGGCTGCCCCGTCCGCAGACCGGGAGGCGCAACCGGTCTCGCGCAAGGCCGGCGGACTGCCCGAGCAGTGGCGCCGGGTCCGATCGGCGGTGCACAATTTTTGGTCCGGCCCGGCCGAGCCGAGACCGATGCTCGTGACGGGGCTGGCGGCTGCGGTCGCGGTGGCAGTCGCGCTCGGGCTCTATTCGGCCGGCTACCCGGCGCCCGGCTCGTCGCCCGGCGCGAGGGGAGCGGCCGCCGTGCCCCGTGGCGGACCCGAAGGCTCCGAGACGGGAGAAAAGCCCGATCCGTTCGCGGCTTCCGCTCCCCATGTTTCACCGGGCCAGGCCGAGACGGCGGACCGACAGGAGGCGGTGAACGGCTCGGCTTCCGACGAAGTCGCCTACGTCGCCGCCAGCCTGCTCGTCTGCCGCTCGGCACCGGTCCCCCAGGCGCCCCGGGTCCGCAACCTCCTTCGCGGAAAGGAAGTTCGTGTGCTTGGCTATGACGGCGCCTGGGCCAGCCTCGCCTATCGCGGGGGCCAGTGCTGGGCGCAGGCCCAGTATCTTTCACCCGTCCCCACGATGTAGAGTCCCGCAGCGGATTTGCCGCTCCAACCGTGCCCTGACCGGACGCAGGATCGGCGCGATCCGGTTGCCTGCCGGTCGAACGTCTCGCATGAGTGGCGGACGTCCGCCGACCGAGGGGAACACAGCCAATGCCGATCCGGCTCGCCGCCGCTCTACTGCTCGCCGCAATGCCGATCGCCGCGCCGGCGGCGGAGCGCGACTTCGAGTCGGCCTTGCGCGACTTTCGACAGCTCCATCGCTCCCAGATGCGACGGTCGGGAATCGCGGGAAGCAGCTTCTACCTGGTGCGCGACGGGAGGATTGCCGCCGCCGACCATCTCGGCGAGCAGGACTTTCAGGCCCATGTCCCGGTCGACGGCCGGACGATCTACCATTGGGCATCGATCACCAAGACGATGACCGGGATCGCGATCATGCAGCTTCGCGACCGCGGCCTCTTGAAGCTGGACGATCCGATCGTCCGCTACGTGCCCGAGCTGGCTTTGGTCCATAACCCGTTCGGCGACACCGGCGCGATCACCCTTCGCCACCTGATGAGCCACAGCGCCGGCTTCCGCGGCGGGACCTGGCCCTGGCGCGAGCATGAGTGGCAGCCGTTCGAGCCCAGGAGCTGGGCCCAGCTGGCGGCGATGCTGCCCTATACCCGGGTCGAGTTCCGGGCCGGGACCCGCTTCAGCTACTCCAATCCCGGGATCGTCTATCTCGGGCAGGTCATCGAGCGGCTCTCCGGCGAGGATTTCGAAGTCTATATCGACAAGAACATCTTGAAGCCGCTCGCCATGCACGACAGCTATTTCGACCGGACCCCGCCGCATCTCCTCCGGCACCGGTCGCACAGCTATTACATCCGCGACGGCAAGAGGGCGCCGGCGCCGTTCGACGTCGACACCGGAGTGACCGTCTCGAACGGCGGCCTCAACGCTCCGATGCCCGACATGGCCAGATATGCGGCCTTCCTTCTCGGCGACCCGAAGCGCCGGAGCGAATTCGACCTCGTCCTGAAGCGTTCCTCTCTCGAGGAGATGTGGCGGCCGCAGATCTCGGCGGGCGAAGACTTCACCCAGGGTCGAATGGCAGGGACCACGAAGAGCGGCCTGTCCTTCTTCATCGACGAGGGCAGGGGGGTCCGCTTCATCGGCCACAACGGCGACCAGAACGGCTTCCGAGCCTATCTCAGCCTCTGCCCAGAGCAGGGCATGGGCACCT
The DNA here is from genome assembly GCA_036388065.1 of Allosphingosinicella sp. Lineage (GTDB taxonomy): Bacteria > Pseudomonadota > Alphaproteobacteria > Sphingomonadales > Sphingomonadaceae > Allosphingosinicella. Next base: position 15,475 of record DASVSP010000066.1, on the reverse strand, counting down.
TGCTGGCCTTCAATACGGAGACTCGGGGGGTGCGCAACGACCCCTCAAACCGCGAGACCGCCGAATCCCGGATCGCTCTCGCTACCGACAGCCTGTGCGAGGCGCTGGCCAAGCCGGGAGCGCGTTAGAGCATGATCGTCCTGATGGATCCGTCATTGCCAGGAGTGAAGCAAGCAATCCAGGGACTCTGAGACTGCGCTGGATTGCTTCGCTTCTGCGCAGCAGAAGTTTATCCTGAGCGCCGCCGCGGGCGGCGTCGAGGGGCTCGCAATGACGGTGGGATTCAATATCAGGTGATCAGGCTCTAGGCTTTCCGCGGCGGCTTCAGCTCTGAGCGAGCGCGGCCACACCGGGGAGCGCCTTTCCCTCCATCCATTCCAGGAAGGCGCCGCCGGCGGTCGAGACGAAGGTGAAGTCGGCGGCGACCCCGGCGTGGTTCAGGGCCGCCACGGTATCGCCGCCGCCCGCGACCGAGACGAGCTGGCCGGCCTGGGTCAGAGCCGCGGCGGTCCGGGCCAGCTGGACGGTCGCGCGGTCGAAGGGCGGGGTCTCGAACGCTCCCAGCGGCCCGTTCCAGACCAGCGTTCGACAGGTCTTGAGGACGTCCGCAAGCGCCTCCACCGCCGCCGGGCCGACGTCCAGGATCATCTCGTCGGCGGCGACCTCGTGGACGTTGCAGGTCCGGACGCCGGGCGGGTCGGCGGCGAACCGGGTCGCGACCACGACGTCGTAGGGCAGATGGACGGTGCAGCTCGCCCGGTCGGCCGCTTCGAGTATCTCGAGGGCGGTCGGAGCGAGCTCGTGCTCGCACAGCGACTTTCCGACGTCGACCCCGCGGGCCGCCAGGAAGGTGTTGGCCATCCCGCCGCCGATGATGAGATGGTCGACCTTGGTCACGAGATGCCGGAGAACTTCGAGCTTGGACGAAACCTTGGCCCCGCCGACGACGGCGGTCACCGGCCGGTCGGGCTCGCCGAGCGCCTTCTCGAGGGCCTTCAGCTCAGCCTCCATGGCCCGGCCGGCATAAGCGGGAAGAAGGTGCGCCAGCGCTTCGGTGGAGGCGTGGGCGCGGTGGGCGGCGGAGAAGGCGTCGTTTACGTAGAGATCTCCAAGCGCCGCCATCGCCCGGGCAAGCTGCGGGTCGTTCTTCTCCTCGCCGGGATGGAACCGGGTATTTTCGAGGATGGCGACGTCGCCGGGCTGGAGGTCGGCGACGTTGGCCGCACCCGTCTCGCCCTGGCAGTCGCCGACGAAGCGGACCGGTCGCCCGAGAACCTCGCTATAGGCCCGGGTGACGAGCGACAGCGACATGTCCGGACGCCTTTCGCCCTTGGGGCGCCCGAAATGGGCGAGCAGGAGAACGATCGCGCCCTTGTCGGCGAGCTCGGTCACCGTCGGAAGCGTCGCCCGAAGCCGGGTGTCGTCGGTCACCTCGAGATCGGCCATCGGCACGTTGAGGTCGACCCGGACCAGGGCCCGCTTGCCTCGGACGTCGCCGAGATCGTCGAGGGTTTTGAAGCTAGGCATGGAAGCTTGGATCCTTCGATACGCGCCCTCGCCAGGCTCGGTCGCTACTCAGGATGAGCGGAATTGCGCAACCGCCCATCCTGAGTAGCCGGTGAGCCTGTCGAACCGGCGTATCGAAGGACGGTTCGAAGGCCGTCATCGCCTCAATCCAGCCGGGCCATCGCGCCGGCGGTGTCGACCATTCGGTTCGAGAAGCCCCATTCATTGTCGTACCAGGAGAGGACCCGGACGAGCTTGCCTTCGAGGACGGCGGTCTCGAGGCTGTCGACGGTCGAGCTGGCGGGGCAATGGTTGTAGTCGATCGAGACCAGCGGCTCCTCGCTGTAATCGAGGATTCCGGCCAGCGGACCGCTTGTCGCGGCTGCCCGAAGGGCCCCGTTGACCTCCTCGAGGCTGGTGTCGCGCTTCGGGGTGAAAGTGAGGTCGACGAGGCTGACATTGGGCGTGGGCACCCGGATGGCCGAGCCGTCGAGCTTGCCCTTGAGCTCGGGAAGCACCTCGCCGACGGCCCGGGCGGCGCCGGTGGTGGTCGGGATCATGGACATCGCGGCGGCCCGCGCGCGGCGCTTGTCGGAGTGGATCTGGTCGAGGATCTTCTGGTCGTTGGTGTAGGCGTGGACGGTGGTCATCAGGCCGCGCTCGATTCCGATCGAGTCGTTCAGCACCTTGGCCACCGGGGCGAGGCAATTGGTGGTGCAAGACGCGTTTGAGACGATCGTGTGCCCGGCCTCCAGCCGGTCGTGATTGACCCCGTAGACGACCGTGAGGTCGACTCCCTTGGCGGGGGCCGAGATCAGGACTTTCCTCGCTCCGGCAGTGAGATGCGCACCGGCCTTGTCGCGATCGGTGAAGAAGCCCGTGCATTCCAGCACGAGGTCGATTCCGTTGTCGCCGTGGGGGAGCTTGCCGGGGTCGCGCTCCGCGGTGACGTGGATCCGGCGGCCGTCGATGATCAGGTCGTTGCCGTCGGCATGGACCTCGCCCGGATAGCGGCCGTGGACGGAGTCGCGCTTGAACAGGAGCGCGTTGGATTCGGCGTCGGCGAGGTCGTTGATCGAGACCAGCTCGAGGCCGCTGTCGGCCTTCTGGAGGAGGGCCCGGGCCACAAGCCGGCCGATCCGGCCGAATCCGTTGATCGCAACTCTCGTCGCCATGTCATTGATCTCCTTGATTATTGAGCGCCGCGACGATCCGCGGCACGATCGCCTCGGCGGTGAAGCCGAAGCGCTTGAACAGGTCTTCCGCCGGAGCCGAGGCCCCGAACCGGTCAAGTCCCACGGCGACGCCCCTTGGGCCGACGTAGTGCTCCCAGCCCAGAGTCGTCCCGGCCTCGATCGAGACCTTGAGGACATTTTCGGGCAGGAGCCCGCGCCGGTACTCTTCGTCCTGGGAGTCGAACAGCGACCAGCAGGGCATCGAGACGATGTCGGCGCCGATTCCCCGGGCTTCGAGCGCGTCGGCCGCCGCGATCGCCACTTCCACCTCGGAGCCGGTCGCGACCAGCACCACTTGCCGGGCCGCCGCGGCGGAGCGGAGGCGGTAGGCGCCGAGCGCGCAGAGGTTCTCGCCGGGCTCGAGCCTCAGCAGGGGAAGGTTCTGGCGGGTCAAAGCGAGGACCGAAGGCCCATCCCGACGCTCGAGCGCGAGAGCCCAGCATTCGGCGGTTTCGACTGCGTCCGCAGGGCGATAGACGGCGAGGTTCGGAATCAGTCTGAGGCTCGTCAGATGCTCGACCGGCTGATGGGTCGGCCCGTCCTCGCCGAGCCCGATCGAGTCGTGGGTCATCACGTAGACGACCCTGGCGCCCTGAAGGGCCGAGAGTCGGATCGCCGGGCGGCAATAGTCGGAGAAGACGAGGAAGGTCCCGCCATAGGGGATGACCCCGCCGTGCAGGGCCATTCCGTTCATCGCCGCCGCCATCCCGAATTCGCGAATGCCGTAATAGATGTAGCGGCCGGAATAATCCTCTTTGGTCAGAGGCTTCTGAGCCTTCGTCTTGGTGTTGTTCGAACCGGTGAGGTCGGCCGAGCCGCCGATCGTCTCGGGCAATTGGGCGTTGATCGACTCGAGCGCCAGCTCCGACGCCTTGCGAGTGGCGGAAGGTTTGGGAATCGCCATTGTTTGCGACAAATGTTGAGAGATCGAGAAATCCCGGGGAAGCCGGCCCTCCATCCGCCGGACGAACTCCTCGCGCATCGGGCTGGCCGCAAGCCGCGCCCGATAATCCTCGTGAGCCCGGCGCGAACGCCCCCCGGCCTCCCGCCAGGCCGTCAGGATCGGCTCGGGAATGTCGAAGGGCTCGCTGTCCCAGACCAGCTGCTTCCTCGCCGCCGCGACCTCCTCGTCGCCGAGCGCCGAGCCGTGGGTGGCGGAGGTCCCCTGCTTGTTGGGGGCGCCCCAGCCGATGATCGTCCGGCAGGCGATCAGCGAAGGCCTCGGATCGGCGAGCGCCTCGTCGATCGCCCGGCGGATGTCGGCGAAGTCATGGCCGTCGCACGACACCGTGTGCCAGCCGCTCGCCCGGTAGCGGCCGATCGTGTCTTCCGAGCGCGACAGGTCGGTGCCGCCGTCGATGGTGATCCGGTTGTCGTCCCAGAAGACGTTGAGCCGGCTTAAGGCCAGATGCCCCGCCAGCCCGGCCGCCTCGTGGTTCAGGCCCTCCATCAGGCATCCGTCGCCGGCGATCACCCAGGTCCGGTGGTCGGCGAGGTCGTCGCCGAAGACGGCGTTGAGGTGGCGCTCGGCGATCGCCATCCCGACCGCCATCGCGAAGCCCTGGCCGAGCGGACCCGTCGTCGCCTCCACTCCGGGCAGCATGAAATTCTCGGGATGCCCCGCGCAGGGCGAGCCCAGCTTCCGGAAGCGCGCGATCTCCTCGATCGTCGGGTTGGAATAGCCCGCCAAATAGAGGAGCGAATAGATCAGCATCGAGCCGTGGCCGGCGGAGAGGACGAAGCGGTCGCGGTCGAGCCAGGCGGGGTCGGCGGGGTCGTGCTTCAGATATTCGGTGAACAGGACGGTGGCGACGTCCGCCATCCCCATCGGCATTCCGGGATGGCCCGAATTGGCGGCCTGGACGGCGTCCATCGACAGCGCTCTTATGGCGTTGGCGAGCAATCTCGGTTCGGCGGCCATTCACTTTCCCAAGTGGCGCCCGAGCGGGGCGCTAAGGAGAGTCGGAACGACCCTCCGGCAGAAGCGCTCCTTTATCGGCGGAGGCGCGCCCGTCAACCGCCCGGCGGTTTTCAAAGCCGTCGGGGCCGTGCTATGCGGCAAAGGATGGGGCAAGACAGGGTTGAACAGGCGATCGGCCGAATCGAGAGCGCGCTGGGGCGGATCGAGGCCGCTGCCGGCCGGGCCTCGGCCTCGGGGGCTTCGGAGGCTTCGGCCGACGGAGCGCTGAGGGAGGCGCACGAGACCCTTCGCGGCCGGGTCCGCGAGGCGCTCGCCCAGCTCGACGGACTCATCGAAGCGGCGGAGGCGCGCTGATGGCGTCGGTCGAGGTCGAGATCGCCGCCCGCAAATATTCGGTCGCCTGCCGCGACGGCGAGGAAGCGCATCTGCGCTCGGTCGCCGCACTCGTCGATTCGAAGGCGCAGGAGGCGGCCGCGGCCCTGGGCAGCCTAAGCGAGGCCCGCCAGCTGCTCTTCGCCTCCTTGCTTCTCGCCGACGAGCTCAAGGAGCATCGCTCCGGGCAGCCGCCCGCGGCACCCGCCGAGATCGACCCCGCCATCGCCGACGCCCTGGAGCGCCTCGCCGGGCGGATCGAAAGCCTGGCCGAGCAGCTTGAAAGCCGTGCCTCGGCTACCTGACCCCCGCGCGGCTTCGCTGGCCGAAGTTGGGTTCGCACAAAGCACACAAAGGACACAAAGAATCCGCGTAGCGGCTTAGCAAAAAGCTCGTCCGATGGAGCCGCGGCGTCCGAGCGGTTCAGGCCCTTCGTGTCCTTCGTGTGCTTTGTGCGAACAAAAATGCGGCCTTCGGCCGAGGCGAGGCGATTGGCGGCAAGACCCGCCGTTGTCAGTGGCGCCCGCCCTCCCTAGATAGGTGAGGACGGGTACTGCCCGGTGCGCGCTTTTTGAACATCCCTGGGCGATAAGCATCCTAGGGGGCTATCCCTGGTCGAGCCCTGGTTCGGCACATATGGCCCCCACCTGACGTTGACGCGTCAGAGGATATTCAAGCAAACGGCCATGGTGGTCCCGTCACCCTCCCATTCCGGCAAGCCCGAGCTGCGCAAGGCGGCGCTGGAGCGGCGGCGCGCCTTTGCCGGATCGCTCGGGCCCGGGGTTCGGGCCGAGCTCGAGCTCAAGCTCGCGCAAATCGTCCTCCCCAGGCTTCTGAGCGCCCGGATCGTCGCGGCCTATCATCCGCTCAAGGACGAGATCAGCCCTTATTCCATCCTCGACCGCCTCGGAGCAGGCCAGCGCGCCGCCTTGCCCTGGTTTCTCGATCGCGACTCCCGAATGCTGTTCCGCGAGGCGCCGGCGGTCGAGCCAAGCCCGTGGGGCGTGCTCCAGCCCTCCGGCCAGGCCGAAGCGCTCGCCCCGGACGTCGTCCTCGTCCCACTGGTCGCGGGGGACCGCCACGGCAACCGGATCGGCCACGGCAAGGGCCATTACGACCGGGCGCTCTCCCATCTGCGCGAAGCCGGCGGAGTCTTCACCATCGGGATCGCCTGGGAGATACAGATCCTCGCCGACCCGATACCCGCCGACCCCTGGGACGTCCCGCTGGACGCCATCGCGACTCCGCGAGAATGGATCGACTGCCGATGAACGCACCCAGGCCGAGCTGGCGCAAGCCCGCGGGAATGCTCCTGCTCCTGCTTTTGATCGCGGTGTGGGGGTTCGTGGTGGTGACGGCGGCGGAGGCATTGCCGGAGATGCCCTGGCCGTTGAAGGCCCTGTTCTTCATCGCGGCGGGGATCGTCTGGATCCTGCCCCTGAAGCCGCTGCTGAGGTGGATGGAGCTCGGGCGGTGGCGGGAGTGACTCGTCGGTGGAGAGAGGATTTGGGGGAGTGACGGTTCCGGCTGACGCGGGGGGCGAGGCGATCGCAACGCTCGTCCACGATGCGGGCGGCACCGAAACACTCTTCGCCTTTCCGCCGGAGCCGGCCGAGCAGACCCGGCAGGGCGAGCCGAATGCGAACCGCCTTTACGGAATCGTCGACACCCGCTCCTCAAGGACTCCTTATATGTGCGTCTGGCGCGATCCGGATCCGGCCCGATACCGGGCGCCCGCCGGCGCCCCGGCCGTTCACAGAATCCCGAAAAAGATCCAGGCGGTCATCAGGAGGTTGAATGCGCCGTGCGCGGCCACCGCCGCGAGGACTGAGCCGCTCGACCGGCGAGACCAGTTGAAGGCGAGAGCGGTGAGGAACATCCCGGCCAGCCACCACAGGGCCGGAAGCGGGAGCAGGGCCCACCCCGCCGCGGTCCACACGAGGCCGAAATGGGCCAGGTGGACCAGGGCGAACGCCGCGGCATCGATGCAGGCCGAGCGCCCCTCGCCGGCCTCGGCGGCGAAGCATTCGTGGACGAGCCCGCGGTAGAAGAGCTCTTCTCCAATCGGGCTCAAGGTCATTCCGATCAGGGCGAAGACCGCGAACAGGATCAGCCTTTGGGAGTCGCTCATCGCCGGCGGAAGGCCGGTATAGGAGCCGGCGAGGTAGACGAAGGCGTTGTGCTCGCCGACGCCGAACAGCAGGTTCGCGCTGACGATCATGGCCGCGCAGCAAATCGCACCGAGCAGGATCCCGGCGAGGAGGCCGAGGGGCCGAAGCCGCCAGGTCAGCCCGATCCGCTGCCGCCCGGCACTTCCCAGGAGTATGAGCGGAGTCAGGGCCATGGCGATGAACAGGAGGGAGACGAGGGCGTAGCTTCGGGTGACGTTGGCATGCAGGACCAGGACGACCCGAGCGAAACTGAACAGGCCCAGCAGGATCCATCCGGACCTCGGGTCGAGGCCGAGCCATCCCCGGAAGGCGGGCCTCAGGAAAGCCGGCGGGGGTGCAGCCTGGCTGTCCATCGGAAAAGGCCTAGGGCCGCTTGGACCAGGGGTCAATCGAGTCCAAATAGAGGCCCGGGCGGTCTCCTGCTATCGCGCGCTCAAGGCGATTCGAAAATCAGTGTAGCGAGGCCGGATGGACAGCAGCGGCAAGGCGATCGAGCGGCGGCGCGAGCAGGAACCGGACATCCTGATCGGGCCGATGGCGATGTGGGTGGGCAGCGGCGAGGGGCAGAGCTGGCCCTGGATCGACGTCGCGGTCCGGATCGGGACCGGCTGGGAAAAGGTCGTCGATCTTCACGGACCGATGCTCCAGAGGCCGGACCTGCTGGCGCTCGGGCCCGCGATCCGCGAGTTCGCGGACCGCAAGCGCGACGACGTGACCCTCGCCTCGATCGGCGGCTCGATGCGGCTCATGCTGAGGCGGTCGGAATATGGGTCGCTCCGCGGCGAAGCGTGGTTCAGCCGCGGCTGGGCCAGCCAGACGATCGGCTTTGCACTCTGGGACGAGACGCTCGCGCCGGCGGCGGAAGGTGCCGAGCGGACGGCGCAGCGGCTGAAGGACGCGCAATGGGGCTGGATTCCGTCGCCGGAATGGGACTGCGCCGACGTGCTCCTGCCCCGTGACACCGGAATCGACGAGGTCGTGCAGCAGGATGGGCCGCCGTCCGGCCCATGGCATTCGGAACTGGGCGCCGGCGAGGACGTCGAGTTCGATTATCTGGTCGACGGATATGGCTGGTACAGCGTCAGCGTCCGGACGGACTCCAAGCAAGGCGGGTTCGGGGGAGGCTATCTCACCGATCCGATGGGCGACCTGCTTCGCGCCGGCCTGGCCCTGGTCGCCGGCGCGTCGCGGGCCGAGCTGACCTGCAACGCCGAGCCGGCGATGACTCGGGTGGAGTTCGAGCGAGTGATGCTCAGCCTGGACGATTCGGGCCCGGGAAGGCCGCTGATCCGCTACGGCTGCACGGTCCGGATCCGCCCCGTCGACGATTATCCCGGAAGCGAGGCCCTCGAGCCCGAGTTCGAGGCTTTGTGCCGTTCCCCCCGGGCCGTGGCCGAGGCGATCTACCGCATGGCCCTGCCGCATTTCCGGTACGGGGCCGGCCCGTGGTCCGACGCCATGGCTGCGCTCGAGGGGGCGCTGGCGGCGGTCTCTCGAAGCTCCGCCGGCTGAGTCGTGCCCGCGGCGCCTACTTCCCGATTTCCCGCCAGCTCTTTTCGCTGACCTCGACCCCGTGCTTCTTCGCCGCGGCCTTGATTCGCTTCCAGGCGGAATCGCGTTCGTCGTCGGTGACGTCCCTGACCTGGTTGAAGCGGGCGATGGCGTTCCGGACGTGGCTTGCGTCCTCCAGCGGCCCCTTGCGCTGTTTCGGGAAGGCGAAGTCGCGCGATTCGAGGTCGTCCCGTTCTTCGCTGCTCAGCTTGGACATCGCTTTCTCCTCTTCGAAACGGCCGTCCCGCTCAACCTGCGGGGTTGCACCGCCGTTCCCCCGGAACGTCGACGGCCACCCCTCGTTGACCGGCAAACCAGCCAGGAGCGCCCGATGACCAAGGAAGCCAATCTCGCCGCCACCGAAAGGTGGGGCTCCGAAGTCGCGAGCGCCGGCAATTACGACGTCCTCGACGAGATACTGGCCCCGGGCTTCGTCGACCACGATCCCGCCCCCGACCAGGGTCCGGGCATCGAGGGCCTGAAGGGATTCTTCCGAACGATGCGCTCGGCCTTTCCGGACCTGAAGGCCGAGCCGGTCGAGATCGCCGCCACGGACGATCATGTGGCGATGCGCTATACGATCAGCGGCACTCATGAAGGCGAGTTCCAGGGCGTGGCCGCGACCGGCCGGCGATTCGAGGTCTCGGCGATGCAGCTGGCGCGATTCGAGGGCGGGCGGTGCGTCGAGCGCTGGGGCTCGACGGACGAGCTTGGGATGATGAAGCAGCTGGGGATCCTGGGGCAGGTCGCCGGCGCCCCGGCCGAGGAGAAGCCGGCCGAGGAGAAGGGCGTGATCGGAGCCCTGTTCGGCGGCTGACCGGGCAGCGGAGCGGAGCGCCTGCGAAGTCGGCCTCGCCGCCGCGCAGGGCCCGGCAATCGGGAGGAGCGCTTGCCTCCCGATTTGAACCTCGCGGCGCGCTGCGATAGGCACTCGCCCGACACGCGAATCAGGAGCAGGCAATCCAATGAACCATGGCGAGATGGCGGCGAAGATCGAGCAAGGCCGCGGCTTCATCGCCGCGCTCGACCAGAGCGGCGGATCGACGCCCAAGGCGCTCAAGGGCTACGGTCTCGACGAGGGGGCGTGGAGCTCGGACGAGGAGATGTTCGGCCTCATCCACTCGATGCGCTCGAGGATCATCAAGTCGCCGGCCTTCAGCGGCGACAAGGTGATCGGCGCCATCCTGTTCGAGCGGACGATGGACGGCGAGATCGACGGAAGGCCGGTTCCCGAGGTCCTGAAGGAGCGCGGAGTCGTGCCCTTCATCAAGATCGACAAGGGGCTCGAGGCCGAGGCGGACGGAGTCCAGGTGATGAAGCCGATGCCCGATCTCGACGCCCTGCTCGCCAGGGCCAGGGGTCTGGGAGTCTTCGGAACCAAGGAGCGCTCGGTCATCAACCTCGCCAACCGTCAAGGGATCGCGGCGATCGTCGCCCAGCAGTTCGAGATCGCCCGGCAGGTGCTCGCCGCCGGCCTGGTCCCGATCCTCGAGCCCGAGATCAACATCAAGAGCCCGGAGCGCGCCGAGGCGGACAGGATCCTCCTCGACGAGCTGATCAAAGGGCTCGATTCGCTTCCGGGCGACGAGCGGGTGATGCTCAAGCTCAGCATCCCGGCGACGGCGGGCCTGTACGACCCGCTGGTCGATCATCCCCGCGTTCTTCGCGTGGTGGCGCTGTCCGGAGGCTATGGCCGCTCCGAGGCGTGCGCCGAGCTGGCCCGAAACCGAGGGATGATCGCGAGCTTCAGCCGGGCCTTGCTCGAGGACCTTCGCCACCCGATGAGCGACGAGGAGTTCGACGGCTCGCTGGGCGCGGCGATCGACGACATCCATCGCGCCTCCACCGAAAAGGCCGCGGCATAAGCCTCCACCGATTCCTCGCAGGGCAGTTCGCCAGGCCCTCCGGACCGATCGGGCGGTTCCTGATCGCGCCCTGGCTCGACCGGATCAGCCGCGAGATGAACGCCCTGGCGCTGGCCTGCCTGGGCCTGGAGCGGGACGACTGGGTGCTGGAGGCCGGCTTCGGCGGCGGCGGGTTGCTCCGCTCGCTCCTGCTCGGAACCAAGGGCGAGGTCTTCGCGGCTGATCTCTCCGACGCGCTCATCGCCAGGGCCCGCGACCGGTTCGCGCGCGACGTCCGGCGCGGCCGCCTCCATCTGCTTCGAGCCTCCGTCGAGGCGCTGCCGCTGCCGCCGGAGACGGTGACCAAGGCGGTGAGCGTCAACAGCCTCTATTTCTGGCCCGACCCTTCGGCCGCAATGGCCGAGCTCGCCCGCGTCATGAAGCCCGGCGGGCGGCTGGCAATCGTCTTCGAGCCGGCCGCCGAGCTTCGCAAATGGCCGGGCCACCGATTCGGCTTCCGCCTGTTCGAGCCGGCCGAGGTGAAGGCGCTGATGGAGCAGGCGGGCTTCGCGGACGTCGTCGAGCGCTGGGGGACGGGCCGCAAGCCCGCCCGCTTTTGCTGCTTGAGCGGCGAGCGGGCCGGTGCCAGTTCCTGAAGCGATGGACGACCCACTGGACCCCGAATTCGCGCATCTGTTCGAGCCGACGGCCCGGCCGGCCTGCCAGCTCTATTTGATCTCGCCTCTCGACGTCGGCGGCGACTTTGCGGAGCGGCTCGAGCGGGCGCTGGGCGGCGGGCCGGTCGCGGCCTTCCAGCTCCGGGTGAAAGGCGTCGGCCAGCATGAAGCGGCTCGGCTGGCCGAGCCGCTCCGCCGGATCTGCGAGGCCCGCGAGGTCGCCTTCATCGTCAACGACGACGTCGGGCTGGCCAAAAGGCTCGGCGCCGACGGAGTCCATCTCGGCCAGGGCGACGGCGACCCGCGCGAGGCGAGGGCGCTTCTCGGGCCCGACGCCCAGATCGGGGTGACCTGCCACGACAGCCGCCACCTCGCCATGGAAGCGGGGGAGGCGGGAGTCGACTATGTCGCCTTCGGCGCCTTCTTCCCGACCGCGACCAAGGAGACGGCGCACCGCCCCGACCCGGCGATCCTCTCCTGGTGGTCCCGGTTGTTCGAGATACCCTGCGTCGCGATCGGAGGGATCACACCGGACAACGGGCGGGTCCTGGTCGACGCCGGAGCGGATTTCCTCGCCGTGTGCAGCGCGGTGTGGGCGCATGCCGAAGGGCCGGACAAGGCGGTGGCACAGTTTGCGGGGTTGCTGGCGGAGCCGCGCGGGCGACGATGACCGGACGCCCGGCGCCGGCCCCGCTTCGCTTTTTTCACATTGTGCCTTCGCGCCTTCTCTGATCTATTTTCCAGTTCCGGCCGGGGGCAAAAACGATGCGTAGGGGCATGGCGGCGCTGGCCGCACTGGTATTTCTGGCGGGGCCGGCAGTTTCTCAGCCCCTGGACTCGGTCAAGCTCGATCGTGCCGTGGCCGAGGCCGGCCGGTGGAGCGAGCAGCTGGGCCGGGCCATCAACACCGGAACCGAAGCCTTCGAGGAGCTCAACGGCAAGGTCCAGTCGCTGGCGGGGACCGGGCTTGCCGGCCCGGCGGCGGCCGCGGCGGCGCCGGGCATTCGCCAGCTGATCGAGCGCAACCGGGCGAACCTCATTCGCTCGAACGCGATGCTCGCGGCCCTCCCGCCCTATCCGGCGGGCGTTCCGACGGAGATTTCCGGCGAATCCCTCGTCGCCGACGCGCGCGCCCAGAACGGCCGCCTCCTTCGGCTGCTCGGCGATTACGAGGCGGTCTTCGAGGCCATGGGCAAGAACGATTCCGAAGCCCTGAAGCGCGCTATGCCCAGGATGATGGAAGGCGCCTTCGCACTGGTCGGGCAGCAGAAGCTGCTGTTCCGAAACCGGCAGGCGATCGTCCCGGCCAGCGACTCGACCCACCAGGCGCTGGGAATCGCGGTCCAGATCTACCGGACGATGGAGGCCGTGGCCCGCCAGACCGTCGCCGTGCGCTTCGGCGACGCCGCCGGCTCGGCCGAGGCGGCCGCGGCCCTGCGCGACGAGATGAAACGGGTCGCCGCCGACACGGCCGCGCTCGCCGCCGCCGGTCGCCGGAACCTCAAGCGCGAGATGAACGAGTTCGAATCGCTTCGCCGGAGCTCGGCGAGCAACCCGGCCGAGGCTCGGCTCGCGGATCGCGCCCTCGGGGTCACCGCCCTCGAGGAGAAGACTTTCGAGGTCGGCGACAGATTGGCCGCATTCGCCGCGGCCCAGGCCCAGTCCACGGCACAGCAGCTCAGGCAGGCGGCCGGCTCTTCCCTGCTTTCGCCGATCGCCAGGCTCGAATCCGATTATATGGACGTCGCGGCGGAGCAGGCCGCGCTGACCGGGAGCGGCCCCGAATAGCGATCTTCAGCGCAGGGCCTGAGCCACCATCGACCTCAACGTCAGGGCGTCGTGGAGGGCGTGGCCGTGGATGTCGTTGTTGAAATAGCACCAGAGGTCTCGGCCGGATTTCGCCTGCGCGACCAGCCAGTCGGTCCAGGCGAGAAGCGCTTCGTCGGTGTAGCGGCCGACATATTTGCCGGTCCCGCCGTGGAACCGGACATAGGCGATCGGCCCGCTCGCCCAGCGCGGGGTGGCGAGGCCGGGCATGTCGTGCGCGCAAAAGGCGATGCCGTTCGAGTCGAGCAGCGAAAGCACCTCCTCGGTCAGCCAGCTCTTTTCGCGGAACTCGAAGACGTGGCCGAGGTCGCTCGGCAGGAGCGCGATGAATTCCTCCAGCCGCTCGCGGTTGAAGGCCCAGCGCGGGGGCAGCTGATAGAGGATCGGCCCGATCGTGGGACCGAGGTTGCGCGCACGCCCGAGAAATTCTTCAACCGGCTCAGAGCAGTCCTTGAGCTTCTTCATATGAGTGATGAAGCGCGGCGCCTTGACGGCGTAGCGGAAACCCTCCGGCGCCTGGTCGCGCCACTTGGTGAAGGTGTCCGGCTTGGGGAGGTGGTAGAAGCTGGTATTGAGCTCCACCGTGCGGAACGTGTCCGAATAATGAGCGAACCACAGGCGTTGGGGGAGCTTGGCCGGGTAGAAGAGCTCGCGCCAGTGGCGGTAGATCCAGCCCGAGCAGCCGATATGGACGGTTCCGGTCATTCGAGGTCGAAACGGAACGGGTGAGGAATAAGTTGCGTTGAAAGGGGAGTGGAACGCTTGAGAACCTTCGTCGTCGTGATCCTCACTGCGATCGTGACCTGTGCCCTGACCAGCGCCTTCTGGTTCATGGCCTATAGCGGGGTGAGCGTGTCGAAAGGCACCCCCGGGCCGATCGCCTCTCCGCCCGCGCCGAAGGATTCGACCCCGCGCGCGGATCTGGTGCTCGGTCCGACCGGAGTGGCGATCCCGGTCGCCGGGGTGGTGGCGACCGAGCTTCAGGACACCTACACCCAGTCGCGCTCGGGCGGCGCGCGGGTCCACAACGCGATCGATATCATGGCGCCGCACGGCACTCCCGTGGTCGCCGCGGCGCCGGGGACCGTGGAAAAGCTGTTCGACAGCAAGGGCGGGGGCGGGATCACGGCCTATGTCCGCTCGCCCGACGGCCAGTGGATGTTCTACTACGCCCATCTCCAGGCCTATGCGCCCGGGCTCAAGGAAGGCCAGGCGATAAGGCAGGGCGACGCGATCGGAACGGTCGGCTCGACCGGCAACGCCAATCCGGCCGGACCCCATCTCCATTTCGCGGTCAACAAGATGGCTCGGGGGGAGAAGTGGTACGACGGGACTCCGGTCAACCCCTACCCGCTGCTCGCGGGGGGGAAGGGTTCGGACCGTTGAGGGAAGCCCGTCATTGCGAGGAGCCCTTCGACGCCGCCTGCGGCGGCGCTCAGGATAAACTTCCGCTATGCGGAAGCGACGAAGCAATCCCGTTCGGGCGCCTGAGCCGCTGGATTGCTTCGCTACGCTCGCAATGACGCGAGGGGGACGGGTGGGCGACCCACCCTCCCTTGCCCCTTCACCCTCCGGAGGCTAAGGCGCCCCCCGGCTCTTTTCCACTATCTCCAGAGAGACAGGCATGAAGATCAGCGGCGTGGACATCCGTCCCGGCAACATCATCGAATATGAGGGCGGCATCTGGCGCGCCGTCAAGATCCAGCACACCCAGCCGGGCAAGGGCGGCGCCTACATGCAAGTCGAGATGAAGAATCTCATCGACGGCCGCAAGAACAACGTCCGCTTCCGCTCGGCGGAGACGGTGGAGCGGGTCCGGCTCGACACCAAGGACTTCCAGTTCCTGTTCCGCGACGGCGACCAGCTGACTTTCATGGACAAGGACAATTACGAGCAGATCACTCTTCCCGCCGACCTGCTCGGCGACGCGGCGGCCTTCCTCCAGGACGGGATGGACGTGGTCATGGAGCTTTGGGAGGAAAGGCCGATCTCGGTCCAGCTGCCCGACACGATCGAGGCCATGATCGTCGAGGCGGACGCGGTGGTGAAGGGCCAGACGGCGTCTTCGAGCTACAAGCCGGCCCTGCTCGAGAACGGAGTTCGGGTGATGGTCCCTCCGCATATCGGGGCCGGCACGAAGATCGTCGTCGACGTCTACGAGCAGACCTATGTGAGGCGCGCGGACTAGTTTCTCCCCTCCCTGCAAGGGAGGGGCCGGGGGTGGGTGGCGAGCGAAGCGAGCCTTTCCCATCTTCCGAGTTTCGGCCGCCTTCGGCGGACCCACCCCCAGCCCCTCCCTTCCAGGAAGGGGAGGTAAGTTTGCGGTGTCCACCGAATTGTTACCGGTGTCGTCCGCCGCGGGCGCCGGCGG
>DASVSP010000065.1:0-36987 GCA_036388065.1 Allosphingosinicella sp. | reverse complement strand
CCCCTCCCCCGGAAATCCGGGGGAGGAATTAAGAAGGGACGAGCGGCCTAGATGACCCATTCGGCTTCCCCTTCCTGCTCGAGGTCGCTCGGATCGATCTGCCGCCCGGGCCAGGCCTCGGCCGCCGGAACGTCGACGGCGACCAGCACGTGGAGGCCGGCCCGGCTCATCAGGCTCGCAACCGCCCTCACCCGGCGGACATGCTCCGCCCTGTCGGAAGGACCGTCGGCCAGGTCGCTGCTGAGCTGCTCGCGGATCGAGGCTTCGTCGAGGATGAAGCTCATCCGGCCGCTCGACTGCAGCCTCCGCTGCGCCTTCGCCGCGACTGCGGCACGCTCCCCCCGAGCCACTTCGTTGAGCCAGACGATCCGGTCCGCCTCTTCGGTCGCCCGGTCGGGCCCCGAGCGGCGCGAGAAGCCGTCGATCATTCCGGCAGCGGCCGTGGCGTGGCTGAGCTTGTCGATCAGGATGAAGGCGCCGAGATCCCGGCCGCGGGCATAGGGGATCGCCGCGACCTCGCGGTCGAGCCTCAGCTCGCAGCGGCCGATGTCGTTCAAGGCCAGGAGCCGGGCGGCGGCGGGCAGGCCGGAATCGACCTCGACGATATGCTCGACCTTGCTCACCGTCGCCGAGACCGTGCTCGCTCCGATCTTCAGCCAGTAGGACCGGCCGGGCGCCAGCGGCTCGTCCGACATCCAGACGAGGTTGGCGACGAGACCGTCGGCGACCTGGGGCGGCGAGGCGGCGGAGGCGATCACCTCGCCGCGCGAGCAGTCGACCTCGTCGGCGAGGGTGAGCGTGACCGACTGGCCCTCGACGGCCCGGTCGAGATCGCCGTCCAGGGTGACGATCCTATCGACAAGCGAGCGCCGGCCCGAGGGCAGGATGACGATCTCGTCGCCCGGGCGAACGGTTCCGCCGGAGATCCGGCCGGAATAGCCGCGGAACCGGCTGTCGGGGCGGTTCACCAATTGGACCGCCATGTGGAAGGCGCCGGGCTCGGACGGCGCGGCGGCGATCGGCACCGTTTCGAGATGATCGAGCAGCGCCGGGCCGTCATACCAGGGGGTGGCCGGGCTCGGCGAAGCGATATTGTCGCCGGACAAGGCGGCGATCGGGATTGCCGTGAACGCGCCGATCCCGATCTCGTCGGCGAAGCCGCGATAGTCGGCGACGATCGCCTCGAAACGCTCCCGGCTGAACCCCACCATGTCCATCTTGTTGACTGCGAGGACGACGTTGCGGATTCCGAGCAGGCGGACGAGATGGCTGTGGCGCCTGGTCTGGGTGAGGACGCCCTTGCGCGCGTCGATGAGGATGATGGCGAGATCGGCGGTCGAGGCGCCGGTCACCATGTTGCGGGTATATTGCTCGTGGCCGGGCGTGTCGGCGACGATGAACTTGCGCTTCTCGGTCGCGAAGAAGCGGTAGGCGACGTCGATCGTGATGCCCTGCTCGCGCTCCGCGCTGAGGCCGTCGACGAGAAGCGCGAAATCGAGGCCCTCGCCCTGGGTGCCGGACTTGCGGCTGTCCACTTCCAGGGCCTCGATCTGGTCGTCGAACAGCATCTTGCTGTCGTAGAGGAGCCGGCCCAGCAGGGTCGACTTGCCGTCGTCGACCGACCCGCAGGTGAGGAGGCGGAGAAGGGACTTTTCCTGGCCGGCATAGGCCGCGGAGTCGTCCTCCTTCGTCACCCCGGCGAAAGCCGGGGTCTCGGGGAGACCCGCGGTGTCTTCGTGTCCTGGGGTCCCGGCTTTCGCCGGGATGACGGGGTGCAGGGCAGGCGCCGTCGCCATCAGGAGTCGCCGTCCGTCGCCCCGGCGAAAGCCGGGGCCTCGGAGAGACCCGCCGTGACTTCTTGACCTGGGGTCCCGGCTTTCGCCGGGATGACGAACTCCATCAGAAATAGCCTTCCTGCTTCTTGCGCTCCATGCTCGACGCGCCGTCATGGTCGATTGCGCGGTTCTGGCGCTCGGAGGTGGTGGCGAGCCCCATTTCGCGGATGACTTGCGGCAGGGTCGTCGCTCGGCTCTCGACCGCTCCGGTCAGGGGGTAGCAGCCCAGGGTCCGGAACCGCACCGAGCGCTGCACCGGCACTTCGCCTTCGCGAAGCCTGAAGCGGTCGTCGTCGACCATCAGGATCATCCCGTCGCGCTCGACCGTCGGCCTCGGCGCGGCGAGGTAGAGCGGAACGATCGGGATGTTCTCGGCGTGGATATATTGCCAGATGTCGAGCTCGGTCCAGTTGGAGAGCGGGAAGACCCGGATCGTCTCGCCCCTCGACTTGCGGGCGTTGTAGAGCGACCAGAGCTCGGGCCGCTGGTTCTTCGGGTCCCAGCGGTGGTGCGCCGAGCGGAAGCTGAAGATCCGCTCCTTGGCCCGGCTCTTGTCCTCGTCGCGCCGGGCGCCTCCGAACGCCGCGTCGAAGCCGTGGAGGTCGAGCGCCTGGCGGAGCCCTTCCGTCTTCCAAAGGTCGGTGTGGAGGCTGCCGTGATCGAACGGGTTGATCCCTCGGCGCTCGGCCTCCGGGTTGCGGTGGACGATCAGCTCCATGCCCGATTCCCGGGCCACCCGGTCCCGGAGGGCGTACATGTCGCGGAACTTCCAGGTCGTGTCGACATGGAGGAGCGGGAAGGGCGGAGGCGCCGGGAAGAAGGCCTTGCCGGCGAGGTGGAGCATCACCGCGCTGTCCTTGCCCACCGAGTAGAGCATCACCGGCCGCTCGGCCTCCGCGACCACTTCGCGGAGGATATGGATGCCCTCGGCCTCGAGCTGCTCGAGATGGGTGAGGCCGCGGCTTGGGAAGGTGGCGGGCGCGTTCATGCGGCGGCCCTAAGCTCGATCGCGGCGCTTCGTTCGCGGGCGACCCGGCCGATCACGACCGTCACCGGCGCCCCCGGGGGAAGCGACCCGGCGAGACCGGCGACGGTCGTGATGGTCCCGCTGACATGAGTCTGAGCGGGAAGGGTCGCCGAGGCGATGGCGAGAGCGGGAGTCTCCGGGGGAAGGCCGGCGGCGACCGCCGAGCGGGCGAACTCGCCGAGCGTCGCCCGGGGCATGTAGACGATGGTGGTCGCCGCAGGGTCGGCGATCGCGCTCCAGTCGAGGTCGCCGGGAAGTCGGCCGTCCGAGCCGTGGCCGGTGACGAACTGGATCCGCCGGGCCTCGCGCCGCTCGGTCAGAGAGAAGCCCAAGGCGGCGGCGGCGCCCTGGGCCGCCGAGATTCCGGGGACGATGGCGACCTCGACGCCCGCCGCCCGGCAGGCGTCGATCTCTTCGGTGGCCCGGCCGAAGACCAGCGGATCGCCGCCCTTCAATCGAACCACGTTCTCGCCGGCGAGCGCGAGCGCGACCATCCGGGCGTTGATGTCGGACTGCCGGCAGGAGGGGCCTCGGCCGGTCTTGCCGACCGCCACGCGTTTCGCCTCGCGCCGGGCCAGCTCCAGAATCTCCGGGCCGACCAGGTCGTCGTAGAGGATGGTCGTCGCCGACTGCAGGGCGCGGACGGCTTTAAGGGTGAGAAGCTCGGGATCGCCCGGCCCGGCGCCGACCAGCGTGACCCGGCCTTGTCGGCGGGGGCGAGGCTCGAGCAGCGATTCGGAGCCGTCCGGCTCGCCGCCGGCCCAGGCGCGCTCGACGAACGCCTCCCAGAAGGCGCGGCGGTCGGCGAAGCCTTTCACCCGCGCCTTGAGGCGAGGGCGCAAGGCCTGAGCGGCCTTCGCCCAGGCGGAGAGGCCGAGCGGAAGGACGGCCTCGATCCTGGCCCGGATCGACTGGCCGAGCATCGGCGCCGCTCCGCCGGTCGAGATGGCGAGGACGACCGGAGAGCGGTTGACGATGGTCCCGAACTGGACGTCGCACAGATCGGTCTGGTCGATGACGTTGACCGGGACTCCCGCGGCCCGGGCCGCAGCGACGAAGCTCAGGGCCTCCTCCCGGCTTCCCGGATCGGCGACCGCCAAGGCTGCGCCTTCGAGATCGGCGGCGGTCCAGCCGCGCGGCAGGACGGTGAGCGCCGCAATGGCTTCGAACTTCTCCGCGCACTGGCCGGCGAGGACGAGCACGTCTGCCCCGGCGGCGGCGAGCAGCTCGGCCTTCCAGACGGCGCCGTCCGAGCCGCCGGCGACGACCGCCTTGCGGCCCGCGAGCCGGTGGAAGAGCGGCAGGTTGGCGAGCGGCGCGATCCGGGCGGGAGTGGCGACCGGCTCACGCTGTGAGGTTTGTGCCGACTGAGTGTCAGCCCCTGTCCCGTCCTTACCGGAGAGGAGGGGCCCAAGCCGAAGGCTTGGGAGGTGAGGGTCTTGCTGACTCAGTGCCATAGACCCTCACTTCCCACCGCTGCGCGATGGGCCCCTCCTCTCCCGCGAAAAGCGGAAGAGGAAAGCAACGGCCCGGCGCTGAACGTAGGTTCAAAGACAAGGGCGCTCTTCATGCCGCCTTGCTCCGCACCAGCCGGCCGTCCGGGCCGACGTGGAGGCCGCATTCCTTGGCCTCGCCGTTCTCCCACCACCAGCGGCCGGAGCGCTCCGGCTCGCCCGGGGCGACGGCGCGGGTGCATGGCTCGCAGCCGATCGACGGATAGCCCTGGGCGTGGAGCGCGTTGACCGGGACGCCTTCGGCCGAGCAGAAATCGGCGACCCGCTCCCGAGTCCAGTCGAAGATCGGAGCGAACTTGATCAGCTCCCGCACCGAATCCCAGGCGGAAAGCTCGACGACGGCCCGGCCGGCCGACTGGTCTGCCCGAAGGCCGGTCACCCAAGCGTCCGCGCCGGCCAGCGCGCGGGCGAGCGGCTCTACCTTGCGGACCTGGCAGCAGCCGAGCCGCGCTTCCTTGGAGCCGTAGAAGCCGTTGATCCCGGCGACGGAGACCAGGTTGGCGAGAGCCTCGCCGTCCGGGTGCCACGAGCGGATCCGAACTCCGTAGCGGCGCTCCGTCTCTTCCCAGACCTTGTAGGTCGACGGGAAGAGCCGGCCTGTGTCGAGAGTCGAGACCTCGATGTCGAGGCCGCGGGTGAAGATGAAATGGGCGACGGCCTGATCTTCGATTCCGAAGCTGGTGGTGAAGACGATTCGTCCGTCGATCCCCGCCCGAAGGCCTTCGAGCCGATCGCCGGGATCGGCTGCGGCGGCTTGCGTGGAAAGGGGCGTGAAGGCGTTCATGCGGAGGCCGGGAGCGAGTCGCGCCGGCTGGGCAGGAAGGCTGGAAACGCGGTCACAATTAGAAAATCCTTCTAATCCACTCGAAAGGGCCGCAACTTCTTTCCGCGCCCCGGATCGGTTCATCTTCACTCTGAAAAGCCAAGTTATCCGCCGAAAAGCACGGCTTCAATGGCTCGATGCAAAAGACGCTATTATTGCCAAGCTGCACTGGTTATTGGAAGAATATACTCAATTCCGGGCATGGATTAGATGGACGCCACCGACCTCAAGATATTGGCCATCCTTCAGGACGATTCGTCTATCTCGGTCGGGGAGATCGCCGGCCGGGTTGGGCTTTCGCAGACGCCCTGCTGGCGCCGGATCCAGCGACTCGAGGAAAGCGGAGTGATCCGCCGCCGGGTGGCGCTGCTCGATCCGCACGCGATCGGGCTCGGCCTCACCGTGTTCGTGGAAATCGAGACCGGCGACCATTCGAAGGCCTGGCTCGACCGTTTCGCCCGGACCGTCCTCGAAATGCCGGAGGTCATGGAGGTGCACCGGATGGCCGGCGACGTCGACTATCTGCTCCGGGTCGCGGTCGCCGACATGACGGCCTATGACGATTTCTACCGGCGGCTGATCGCCGATCTGCCGATCAAGAACGTCACCTCGCGCTTCGCGATGGAGCTGGTCAAGGGGACCACCGCCTTCCCGCTCTACCCGGAAGCGGCGCGCGGGCGGGGCCGGGGGTGAGGATGCCCCCTTCTAAATTCCTCCCCCGCATTTGCGGGGGAGGGGGACCAGGTGAAGCCTGGTGGAGGGTTCTTCGGAGTCAGCAAGGCCCCTCCACCACCCTTCGGGTGGTCCCCCTCCCCTGCAAATGCAGGGGAGGATTTAGGAAAAGCCTGGTGGACCAAGACGAGATTGACTCCCCTGTTGCAGTGCGGAATGGGGCTCGAGCCCGATTGGAGCGTTCAAGGCGAATGCCTCGTTACTATTTCAATGTGTCCTGCGACGGCTACGAATCCACCGATGTCGTCGGCGAATCCTGCCCGAACGACGTCGCCGCGCTGACCGGAGCGCTCCGGGTGGCGAGCGCGGTCCTTCAGAAGCGGCTTCGAGCCGAAGAGCTTTCCGACGACGGCTGGGTGGAAGTGGAGGACGAACGGCACCGCCCGGTGCTCCGGCTGCCGCTGAGGGCTGCGGCTTATTAGGTTTCTCTAGTCCTCCCCGACATTTGTCGGGGAGGGGGACCGCGCGCAGCGCGGTGGAGGGGGTTCTTCGGACTCGGCAAGGCCCCTCCGCCATGCTTCGCATGGTCCCCCTCCGCCGCAAATGCTGGGGAGGACTAGAATTCGCCCCCACTTGATCGCCCGCGACTATCGGCCCACATCCGGAGCATGCTGATCCAGACCGAGACCACCCCCAATCCCTCGACCCTGAAGTTTCTGCCCGGACGCGGAGTCATGGAGGCCGGGACCCGCGATTTCGCCACTCCCGAGGATTCGGAGGTCTCTCCGCTCGCAGAGGCGATCTTCTCCACCGGCGAGGTCGAGGGCGTGTTCTTCGGCCGCGACTTCGTCTCCGTCACCGCCGCTCCCGGAGTCGAGTGGCGCGACCTCAAGCCCGAGATATTGAGCATCCTGCTCGACCATTTCTCCAGCGACGCGCCCCTGTTCCGAGCGGCGTCGGCGGCCGGGATCGAAGTGGCCGGGGACGAGGATTATGGCGAGGACCCGGCCGACGCCCCGCTCGTCGCCGAAATCCGCGAGCTGATCGAGACAAGGGTCCGGCCGGCGGTCGCCCAGGACGGCGGAGACATCGTCTACCGCGGATTCCGCAACGGCACCGTCTATCTCGCCTTGCACGGCGCCTGCTCCGGCTGCCCGTCCTCGACGATGACGTTGAAGCACGGAATCGAGAGCCTGCTCAAACATTACGTGCCGGAGGTCGAGGCCGTCGAGGCGGTTTGACCGTCATTGCGTCGAAGCCATGCAGCCTCGATCGCCGGCTGCTACTGATTGCTTCGCTTCGCCCACGATGACGGGGAGGGCTCAATGATTCTCGTCATCGACACCGCCACCGCGGCCTGCTCGGTCGCGCTCCTCGACGGAGAGGCTCTGGTCGACGAGCGCCACGAGCGGGTGGGCCGGGGCCATGCCGAAAGGCTGGTGCCGATGGTCGAGGCCCTGCTCGGCGGCCGCCGGCCCGATTCGATACTCGTCGATTGCGGGCCGGGAAGTTTCACCGGAGTGAGGGTCGGGCTCGCCGCCGCGCACGGACTGGCGATCGGCTGGGGCGTCCCGCTGTCCGGCTATTCCTCGATGGCCGTCGTCGCCGCCGCGGCCGCCCGGGGCGGCGAGATCGCGGTTGCGCTCGAGGGCGGACACGGGCAGCTTTTCGTCCAGACTTTCGGCGAGGACATGATGCGGCCGCTGGACACGCTTCGCTCCCTTCCGCCCCAGCAGGCGGCCGAGGCCATAGGCGCGCACCGGGTCGCGGGCTCGGGAGCCTTCGCCCTGGTCTCGGCGCGCGGCTCGGGGGAGGCGGTCGACGCTCTGCCCCGGGCGGCCGACGCGCGGCTCCTGCCACCGGCCCTGCGCTCGCTTGCGCCTCGCCCGATCTACGGCCGGGCCCCCGACGCGAAGCCGATGCCGTGACCTTGGGCATCGTCGTCACGGAGGGCGGAGCCGCGGACCTGGCGGCGGTGATGCGGGTCATGGAGAACAGCTTCGACCCCGCCTTCGGCGAGGCCTGGACCGCGCCGCAATGCGCGGGGCTGCTCCCGATGAGCGGCGTGTGGCTGTCGGTCGCCCGCGAGGACGAGGCCGTGGTCGGGTTCGCGCTGGGCCGGATCGTCGGGGACGAAGCCGAATTGCTGTTGCTTGCGGTTCACCGGTCTTCGCAAGGCATGGGCGTCGGCCAACTGCTCCTCGACCGCTTTGGAGCCGTGGCGGCCAGTAAAGGGGCCGAACAACTCCATCTCGAAGTGCGCGAAGGAAATCATGCGGTTAGCCTCTACAGCCGAAACGGCTACCGGGAGGTCGGACGTCGCAGGAATTATTATAACGGCCGTGGCGGCCAGCTTTTCGACGCCCTTACCCTCGCCAAGAACTCGAACCCATAACCCGAATTTGTATTCGGTTTAATTTTCGCTTGTAAAAACCACCAAAACGGATCATTCGCAGCCGTAGGGGCCAAGTCGCAACCACCCGTGGGTAGAAAGTTTTGTAGGCGAAAGCATGGCTGAGAGCAATGAACTCACTGAGACTCTAATCACCCTGACTGCGGACATCGTTTCCGCCCATGTCAGCAACAACAGCGTGGCGGTCAACGACCTGCCGCAGCTGATCGCGAATGTGCACAGCGCCCTCAATGGGCTGGGCGCCAAGCCCGAGGAAGCTCCGGTTCGGCCGGAGCCGGCAGTCTCCGTCCGTTCGTCCATCAAGCCCGACTATATCGTCTGCCTGGAGGACGGGAAGAAGCTGAAGATGCTGAAGCGGCATCTGATGACCCACTATCAGATGACCCCGGACGAATATCGTCAGAAGTGGGGTCTCAACGGCGACTATCCGATGGTTGCGCCCAATTATGCCGAGCAGCGCCGGACCCTGGCCAAGAAGATCGGCCTGGGCACGAAGCGCCGCCGGACCGCCCGCGCCGCCAAATAAATCGAAAAGACGCCGGGGCTAAGGCCCCGGCGTCTTTACCCCCGCGCCGATTCGGTTAAAGCGGGTATGGCATGACCCGCAGGATCGACATCGAAGCGCTGTGCGCGGAGAAAGGGCTGCGGATCACCGAGCAGCGGCGGATCATCGCCCGTGTCCTTTCCGAAGCCGAAGATCATCCCGACGTGGAAGCCCTCCACGCCCGGGCGTCGGCGATCGACTCCGGAATCTCCATCGCCACGGTCTATCGCACCGTCCGGCTGTTCGAGGAGGCGGGGATCCTGGAACGCCACGATTTCGGCGACGGCCGGGCCCGCTACGAGGCCGCAGACGCCACCCACCACGACCATCTGATCGACGTCGAGACCGGCAAGGTCATCGAGTTCGTCGACGAAGAGCTCGAAATGCTTCAGCGGCGGATCGCCGAGAAGCTGGGCTTCCGGCTCGTCGACCACAGGATGGAGCTCTACGGAGTGGCGCTGGGGCGCAAGGAATAGTCGCGCCGTCATTGCGAGGAGCGTAGCGACGAAGCAATCCAGCTTCGGACGTCTGAGCCGCTGGATTGCTTCGCTTCGCTCGCAATGACGGTGATTGACGATCAGGCCAGGAGAGACCGAGCCTGTGTCTCACCTTATCCGTAAAAGTCCATCGTCACTCCGTCGACCTTGACATTGTCGACATAGATGTCGGCCACTCCGTTGCCGGAGCCGAGCGCGATCGAATAGCCCAAGATCAGGCTGTTCTGGTCGAAGTGAAGGCCGCCGGCGGGCGTGTAGCCGTCGGCGTCGGACCAGTCGCTATACTCGGTCATGTTGGCGATCTCGTCGCGATTCTGGCCGAACGAGCGCTGCCAGGCGGTCCAGTCGCCGCCGACCAGGTCGACATGCTGCCAGCTGTCCTGGGTGGTCGGGCCGAAGCCCTGATAGGAATATTCGAAGACGAGCTCGCCGCGGTCGCCGGTCGTGGCGAGATTGCCGTCGGCGTCGACGATGAGGCGGATGACCGGGATAACGTTGGTGCGGGTCGAGCTGTCGATATAATAATCGAAGCTGAGCTCATCGAGATCGCCCAGGGTAATTCGCTGGTCCGAGTCGTTCTCGACATTGACCCGGAGGCGGCCGTTGTTGCTGTTCGTCACAAGGTGCAGGGACTCGCCGCCGCCCGGAGCGTCGTCGATGGTGATCGAGCCTTCCCGGGCTTCGGTGTTGAGCTTCGATCCGTCGGCCAGCGTCGTGTGCGGACTCGTCTGGTTGGCGGGGGTCGGGTTGACGTGCTCGATTCCGGCGACGCGGATCGTATAGATCCCGTCCGCCGCGGCGTGGTCGGCATGCTTGAGATGGCCGAGGCCCTTGCCGTTGCCGTGCTGGGTATGGCCCTTGCCTTTGCCCTGATGCTCTTCAACGATATAGCTGGTGATCGCCATTTGCGGCTCCTTTTGTGGTCCAGATTTTCACGGACACGGACTCGCATCCCCCCGCGGGCAGCGACTCGCAGCGAAGGAATGCTATTACGGCGGCGAAATGTCCATCTGGACGTAACCCCCGTCCACAAATGGGATTCGAGGGCCCGCTTGCTGAGCGACATGGATGCGACCGTTGGCCCCGCTGCAGGCTTGCTCTAGACCCGCGCTCCCAATGGTCCGACTTACCCTCCGAACCCTGGCAATGGCCGCGGCGCTGCTGATCTGCCTGCCGCTCCATTATCTGTGGAGGCTCCTTCATCGTCCCTCCCCGTGGCCGCGCCGGTTCCTGGGCCTGGTCGCGCGCTCGGCGGGGATGAAGGTGCGGGTCGTGGGGGCGCCCCTGGAGCGGGACGTGCTGTTCCTCGCCAATCACCTCAGCTGGCTCGATATCGTCGTCCTCGCCGGGGCGAGCGGCACCGCCTTCGTGTCCAAGGCGGAAGTGGCCCAGGTGCCGGTGGTCGGGTGGCTGGCGGGGCTCAACAACACCGTCTTCGTCGCCCGTTCGGAGCGGGCCGCGGTTCGCGGCCAGGCCGATTCGCTCCGGGCCGCCCTCGCCAGCGGCCAGCCGGTCGCCCTGTTCCCCGAAGGAACGACGGACGGAGGACCGGGCATCCTGCCGTTTCGAGCGAGCCTCCTCGCCGCGCTTTATCCGCCGCTGCCGGGCGTCAAGGTCCAGCCGGTCGCTCTGGATTACGGGGCGGCGGCGCACGATCTGGCCTGGGTCGGCAATGAGCCGGGCCTCGCCAATGTGAAGAAGGTCCTGGCAAGACGGGGTACGACCCCCGTCACCGTTCAGTTTCTCGCCCCCGTCGATCCGGCCACCGGCGATCGCAAGGCCCTGGCGGCGCAGGCCCGCGCCGAAATCGCCGAAGCCCTCGGCCCTTCCGGCGGCGGAGCGGATCGCCTATAGCGCGCGGCGATGAACCGACCCGCCCCGAAAACCTTCCAGATCAAGTCGTTCGGCTGCCAGATGAACGTCTATGACGGCGAGCGCATGGCCGGGCTGCTCGAGGGCCAGGGAATGGCCCCGGCCGGCTCGTCCGCCGAGGCCGATCTCGTCGTCCTCAATACCTGCCACATCCGCGAGAAAGCGGCCGAGAAGGTCTATTCGGAGATCGGGCGGCTGAGGCGCGAGGACGGCTCGAGGCCGATGATCGCGGTCGCCGGCTGCGTCGCCCAGGCGGAAGGGGCGGAGATACCGCGCCGGGCTCCGAGCGTCGACATCGTCGTCGGCCCGCAGGCCTATCACCGGCTGCCGGAACTCGTCGCGGAGGCCAAGCGGGGCGTTCGCGGGATCGACACCGACATGCCCCTGCTCTCGAAGTTCGAAGCGCTGCCGGCGCGGCGAAGGCCGGGGCCGAGCGCCTTCCTGACCGTCCAGGAAGGCTGCGACAAATTCTGCACCTATTGCGTCGTCCCCTATACGCGGGGCGCCGAGATCTCGCGTCCCTGGGCCGCGGTGATGGACGAGGCTCGGTCGCTGGTCGACAGCGGGGCGCGCGAGATCACCTTGCTCGGCCAGAACGTCAACGCCTGGACGGGCGAGGACGAGCGCGGACGGGAGCAGGGCCTCGACGGCCTCGTCCGGGCTCTCGATCGGCTGCCGGGACTCCGGCGGATCCGCTACACGACCAGCCACCCGAACGACATGCGCGAGGGCCTGATCCGGGCCCATGCCGAGGTCGGGACCCTGATGCCCTTCCTCCATTTGCCGGTTCAGTCGGGAAGCGACCGGGTGCTGAAGGCGATGAACCGGAGCCACTCGGCGACAAGCTATTTGCGGGTGATCGAGCGGGTTCGGGCCGCTCGCCCAGACATCGCGATCTCGGGCGATTTCATCGTCGGATTTCCGGGCGAGAGCGACCCGGAGTTCGAAGCGACTCTCGAAATCATCCGATCGGTGAACTACGCCCAGGCTTACTCGTTCAAATATTCGCCGCGCCCGGGCACCCCGGCGGCCGCAATGGAGGATCAACTGCCCCGCGAAGTGATGGATGAAAGGCTGCAGAGGCTGCAGGCCTTGCTCAACGAACAGCAGCTCGACTTCAACCGGGCGAGCGTCGGGCGCCGGGCGCAGGTGCTTCTCGAGCGGCCGGGCAAGAAGCCGGGGCAGATGATCGGGAAGACTCCGTGGCTCCAGTCGGTCCACGTCGAGACGGACGCGGGGATCGGGGACATGATCGAGGCGGAGATCGTTTCCGGAGGCCCCAACAGCCTGGCGGGTACGGTCATCCCGGCGAAAGCCGGGACCCCGGGACAAGAAGTCTCGGCGGGTCTCCCCGAGACCCCGGCTTTCGCCGGGGTGACGGTCGAGGGCCTCCCCGAGGTCCCGGCTTCCGCCGGGATGACGGGCACTTTTGCCGGGGTGACGGCATAATGCCCCCCAAGAAAGCCCCCGACACCGTCGCCGCAGCGCCACGCGCCCGGCTCGAGCTCGAGTTCGAGCAGCCGCACCTGCTCGGCCCGTTGTTCGGCGAGTTCGACCGGAACCTCGTCGCGATCGAGGACAGGCTCGGCGTCTATATCGCCGCGCGCGGCGCCAAGGTTCAGATCGAGGGCGAGCCGGAGGATGCGGCCAGGGCGCGAGACGTCCTTCTCGGACTCTACAACAGGCTCGACGAGGGGCAGGACATCGACGCCGGGATGGTCGACGCGATCATCGCCATGTCGGGCCAGCCGACGCTGGACGGGATCATCACCGCGGATGTGGCCGAGCCGCCCAAGGTGATGATCCGGACCCGCAAGAAGACGATCGTCCCGCGCTCCAAGATGCAGGCCTTCTACATGGAGGCGCTCGGCCGCGACGAGATGATCTTCGCATTGGGTCCCGCGGGCACCGGCAAGACCTATCTCGCCGTCGCCCAGGCCGTCCAGCAGCTGATCGGAGGCTCGGTCGACCGGCTGATTCTTTCGCGGCCGGCCGTGGAGGCGGGCGAGAGGCTCGGCTTCCTCCCCGGCGACATGAAGGAGAAGGTCGATCCCTATCTCCGCCCGCTCTACGACGCGCTCTACGACATGCTTCCCGCCGAGCAGGTCGAGCGGCGGATCGCGAGCGGAGAGATAGAGATCGCGCCGATCGCCTTCATGCGCGGCCGAACCTTGAACGACGCCTTCATCATCCTCGACGAGGCCCAGAACACCACGCCGGCCCAGATGAAGATGTTCCTCACCCGCTTCGGGATGCGGAGCCGGATGGTGATCTGCGGGGATCCGCTCCAGATCGACCTTCCCGAGCCGGGCAAGTCGGGCCTCGCCGACGCGGTCGCCAAGGTCGAGGGAATCCCAAAGATCGCCACCATCCGCTTCGGCGCCGGCGACGTGGTCCGCCATCCCTTGGTGGGGAAGATCGTCGAGGCCTATGAAGGGAAGGCGGCGTGAGCGGGTTCCCATGGTCCCATCGGAAGCGCCGTTCCACTGCCGTCATCCCGGGAGGGACCCCATCAAAGTATTACTTTGATGGGAACCCGAAAGCCGGGACCCCGGGACAAGAAGTCACGGCGGGTCTCCCCGAGGTCCCGGCTTTCGCCGGGATGACGGGAGGACCGTCATGATCCTCGTCGAAGCCGACGTCTCGGAAGAGTGGGACAGTAGCACCGACTGGGCTCAGCTCGCCAACGCCGCCGTCCGCGCCGCCGTGGCTCAGAGCGCGGTGCCGGGGCTCCTGACCGGCGGCCTCACCGCCGAGGTCTCAGTCCGGTTCACATCGGACGAGGAGGTCAGGAGCCTGAACGCCGCCTGGCGCGGCAGGGACAAGGCGACCAACGTCCTCTCCTTTCCGATGGCCGAGCCCGGGCAGCTGGATTCGCTCGCCCGGACCGACGAAGGCGAGGCCCTGCTCGGCGACATCGTGCTCGCCCATGGAGTCTGTGCAGCCGAGGCGGCGGAAAAGGGTCTTCAGGCTTGCACCCACGCCGCCCATCTGGTCGTCCACGGAATGCTCCATCTCCTGGACTACGATCATGAGCGCGGGGACGAGGATGCGCAGACCATGGAAGACGCCGAGCGGCGCTCGCTTGCGACGCTCGGAATCGCGGACCCTTACGAGATCCACCACTGATGGCTGACGAGTCGAACGGCGAGCGCAGCATCTGGCGCGGGATCAGGACGATGCTCTTCGGCGACGAGGGCGAGGCGACTCTGCGCGAGGAGATCGAGGAGGCGATCGAGAGCCACGAGGGCGAGGCTCCGATCGTCGGCGACCTCTCGCCGATCGAACGGCAGATGCTCCGAAACCTTCTCCATTTCGGGGAAAGCACGGTGGCAGACATCGCGGTTCCGCGCGGCGACATCATCGCCGTGCCCTCGACGATCACCTTCCACGGGCTGGTGTCGGCGTTCGCGGAAGCGGGCCACAGCCGGCTCCCCGTCTACGAGGAGAGCCTCGACAGCGTCATAGGCATGGCCCACATCAAGGACGTCTTCACCGTCGAGGTCTCGGGCGCCGAGCCTCCGGAAGACATATCCGGCCTGCTCCGAAAGCCGCTCTACGTGCCCGAATCGATGGGGGTGCTCGACCTCCTCGCCAGGATGCGGGCCGAGCGGGTCCACCTCGCCATCGTCGTCGACGAGTTCGGAGGAACCGAAGGCCTGGTGACGATCGAGGACGTGGTTGAGGAGATCGTCGGCGAGATCGAGGACGAGCATGACGAGGAGGCGCCGGGAATGCTGATTCCGCTCGAGGACGGCATTTGGGACGCCGACGCGCGCGCGGAGCTCGAGGACGTCGCCGAGACGATCGACGCGAGGCTCGGCGCAGTCGAGGAGGACGTCGATACGTTGGGCGGCCTGGCGACGGTGCTTGCCGGCCACGTGCCCCAGGCCGGCGAGATCGTGCAGCATCCGTCGGGCTGGCGGCTCGAGATCACCGAGAGCGACACTCGGCGAGTGACCCGGCTCCGGCTCCACGCCCCGCCGGAAAGCGCGCCCGACGAATAGCCGGGGCGCCGTCGGCGACTGGAACCGGTCTCGGTAAAGTCGAAGGCCGCTCCCCGGCGAAGGCCGGGGTCCAGCGGCACAGTCAGAAGGCTGGGTCCCGGCCTTCGCCGGGAAACGATTCCACCCCGGCGGATCAGACCTGAGCGTGATCGTCTTTAGTTGGCCGTCATTGCGAGCGCAGCGAAGCAATCCAGGGGCCGCCTCCGAGTTGCTGGATTGCTTCGTCGCTTCGCTCCTCGCAATGACGGATCAATCAAGGGCGATCATGCTCTAGATCGACCTGAAGGGATCACGCTCTGGGTATCGCTGTACTCTAGCTATCGCTCGACATCGCTTTCAAGCGGAGGACGCCCCGATCAGCGCGCAGGCTCGCGCAGCAGGGGCAGGATGATTTCGCTGAACTCCCTGGGCTGGAACGAGCCGGCCTTGGCGTAGCGGACGACCCCGGAGCGATCGATCACATAGGAGGTCGGAAGACCGCCGAGGAAGGGGTAGCTGCTGCCACTGATCCCGCGCGACAAGGGATAGGAGAGCGCCCCGGCCAGCTTCTTGAGGTAAAAGGCGGGGAGCGAATCCTCCGTCGTGACTCCGAATATCTCGAAGCCCGAGGCCTTGTAGCGGGCATGGAAGGCGCTCATCATCGGCATCTCGGCCTTGCACGGGCCGCACCAGGTCGCCCAATGATTGATCACCACGACCTTGCCCCTCAGCCCGGCCAGGGTGACCTTGCGTTTGTCGAACAGGGTTATCGTCGCCGGCGGAGCGGGTTTGCCGACCTTGGCGACCGTCGCCGCCTCGCCCTGCGAAGGGACGGCGCACGCGACGAGCACGGCCGAAGCCGCGAAATTCCAGATCCTGCCCATGAATGCCTCCCAGAACCCGCGCAGGCTGGGTCGGCCGGGCGCCCGTGTCAACCGCGGGCAATTGCGCCGGGACGCCGCCGGTGCTGTAAGCGGCCATGGTCTATCAGCATATCCGCCTCGAGCAGAGCCCCGCCCAAGTCGCGACGATCACGATGGCTCGGCCGGACCGGCTCAACGCCCTTTCCTCCCAGACGGTCGATGAGCTGCTCGCCGCCGTCGGGCAAGTCGCCGGTTCGGGAGCGCGCTGCCTGCTTCTGACGGGGGAGGGCAGGGGCTTTTCGAGCGGCGCCGACCTCGCCGGTGGGGGCGGGCTTCCGCAGGATGCCGGAGCGGCCCTGGAGAAGCATTTCAATCCGCTGGTCGAGGCGATCTTCGCCTTGCCGATCCCGGTGGTCGCTGCGGTGAACGGGCCGGCCGCGGGAGCGGGCTGCTCGCTGGCGCTTGCCGCCGACATCGTGGTCGCTGCGCGCTCGGCCTATTTCCTCCAGGCCTTCGTCAACATCGGCCTGATCCCGGACGCGGGGGCGACCTGGCTCCTTCCCCGCCTCGCCGGCCGGGCCCGAGCGATGGAGATGATGCTGCTGGGGGAGCGGGTGACGGCCGAGAAGGCGCTCGAATGGGGGCTGATCTCGCGGGTGGTGGACGACGAGGCCCTGGAAAGCGAGGCGGTGGCGCTGGCGACCCGGCTCGCGCAGGGACCGACGGTGGCGCTGGGGCTGATCCGCAAGCTTGCCCGGGAGTCGGGAGATGTGCCCCTGAGAGAAGCGCTCGCGGCGGAGCGGGTCGCACAGCGGACGGCCGGGGAGACGCAGGATTTCAAGGGTGCGGTCATGGCCTTCCTCCAGAAGCAGCAGCCCCGGTTCGAGGGACGCTGATCCTCCCCATGCGCAGCATGGGGAGGGGGACCATGCGAAGCATGGTGGAGGGGTAACTGACGAGGCTTCTGCCAATTACCCCTCCACCACCCTTCGGGTGGTCCCCCTCCCGATCTGGCGATGGGGAGGATTTGCCTCGCCCGCCCCGCGCGCCTAAGGAAATCGCCTCTGCAACATAGAGGTACGGCACCTTCCATGGCGACCAGGATCGAGGAACTCGAGGCAAGGCGCCGGCGCGCCGAGCTGGGCGGAGGCGAGGCCCGGATCGAGGCTCAGCACCGGAAGGGCCGGCTGACCGCCCGGGAGCGGCTGACCGTCCTTCTCGATCAGGGCAGCTTCGAAGAATATGACATGTTCGTCGAGCATAATTGCGCCGACTTCGGGATGGAGACCCAGAAGTTTCCGGGCGACGGGGTGGTCACCGGCTCGGGAACGATCAACGGCCGGCTCGTCTTCGTCTTCGCCCAGGACTTCACAGTCTTCGGAGGCTCGCTTTCCGAGCGCCACGCCCAGAAGATCTGCAAGGTGATGGACATGGCGATGAAGGTCGGCGCCCCCGTCATCGGCCTCAACGACAGCGGCGGCGCCCGGATCCAGGAGGGGGTGGCGAGCCTCGCCGGCTATGCCGAGGTTTTCCAGCGGAACGTGCTTGCGAGCGGAGTCGTGCCCCAGATCAGCCTGATCATGGGCCCGTGCGCGGGCGGGGCGGTCTATTCGCCGGCGATGACCGACTTCATCTTCATGGTGAAGGATTCGAGCTACATGTTCGTCACCGGTCCGGACGTGGTGAAGACCGTCACCAACGAGGTGGTGACCCAGGAGGAGCTGGGCGGGGCCGTCACCCACACGACGAAGTCGGGAGTGGCCGACGTCGCGTTCGAGAACGACATCGAGGCGCTTCTCGCGACCCGCGACTTCTTCGACTTCCTTCCGCTCTCCAATCGCCACGACGGGCCCGAGCGGCCCACCGAAGACCCCTGGGACCGGGCGGAGGCGAGCCTCGACACGCTCATCCCCGACAGCGCCGCCAAGCCCTACGACATGCACGAGCTGATCCGCAAAGTGCTCGACGAGGGCGACTTCTTCGAGATCCAGCCGAACCACGCCGCCAACATCATCGTCGGCTTCGGCCGGGTGGAGGGGCGGACCGTCGGCGTCGTCGCCAACCAGCCGATGGTGCTCGCCGGGGTCCTCGACATCGCCAGCTCGAAGAAAGCGGGCCGCTTCGTCCGCTTCTGCGACGCCTTCGACATCCCCATACTGACCTTCGTCGACGTCCCCGGCTTCCTTCCGGGAGTCGCCCAGGAGCATGGCGGAATCATCAAGAACGGAGCCAAGCTGCTCTTCGCCTATGCCGAGGCGACGGTGCCGAAGATCACGGTGATCACCCGAAAGGCCTATGGGGGAGCTTATGACGTCATGGCGTCGAAGCATCTGCGCGGCGACCTCAACTACGCCTGGCCGACCGCGGAGATCGCGGTGATGGGCGCGAAGGGCGCGGTCGAGATCATCTTCCGAAAGGATATCGGCGACCCCAAGAAAATCGCCGAGCGCACGCTCGACTACGAGACCCGCTTCGCCAATCCGTTCGTGGCGGCGTCGAAGGGCTTCA
This sequence comes from Allosphingosinicella sp., assembly GCA_036388065.1. Lineage (GTDB taxonomy): Bacteria > Pseudomonadota > Alphaproteobacteria > Sphingomonadales > Sphingomonadaceae > Allosphingosinicella. The sequence continues at coordinate 18,433 of DASVSP010000065.1, read as the reverse complement.
TCGACGAAGTGATCATGCCCCACTCGACCCGCCGCCGGATCGCGCTGGGGCTCAGGAAGCTGCGCGACAAGCAGCTCGAGAACCCCTGGAAGAAGCATGACAACATTCCTCTCTGAGGCGGAGGACGCAAAGAGGCTGCGCATTGTCGCGGCCCTGATCCTCGACACGGAGGGCAAGACTTTGCTGGTTCGCAAGAGGGGCACAACGGCTTTCATGCAAGCGGGTGGGAAGCCGGTCGAAGGCGAATCCAGCCTGTCGGCGCTCGATCGCGAATTGACGGAAGAACTGGGATGCGGCCTCGATCGTCAGTCTTGCCAGAGCCTCGGAACCTACCGGGCGCCGGCGGTGAACGAGCCGGGCTGGACGGTCGAGGCCGAGTTATATGCCGTCAGCCTGTTGGGAGAGGCTCGACCGTCGGGAGAGATCGAAGAAACAATCTGGATTGATCCCGAAACCCACTCCGGCGTGGAGCTGGCGGCGCTGACGACAGCGCACGTCCTACCGATTGCGCGCCGCCTAAGCCAGTTGCGGCGGGCCGCTGCGGGATGTGCCTCGTGATGACCGATCTCGCCTTCGGGCTGCTCCTCGCGGGCGGGGGAGGGGTCCTGGCCGCACATTGCTCCCGCATGACCTGGCTCGAGCTTCGGACGGTCAATGCGAAATTTGCTGAATATCCACGATCCGCGCAGCTCGTCGCTTTCGCCGCCGTCATCATCGCAAACGCACTCGCGGCGATCCTTGGCGCTTTCTTCCTGATGATCGGCCTCATCCTCATGATGGCAACAGCGCGATGAGCAGCCGCTACGACGAGCTCGAGCGGCTTCAGCGGCTTCGCGAGAGCGGGGCTCTGACGGACGAGGAGTTCCAGGCCGAGAAGAGGCGGCTGCTCGCGCATCGGGACATCGGTCGGGCGGACGAGGTCGCTCCGGGGGCGGAAGTCGTGGAGACCGAGGCTCGGGCGCCTTCGCGGCGGCGGCTGTGGATCATCCTCGGCTTGGCCGGCCTGGCCGTCGCCATAGTCGCGGGGCTTCTTCTTGGAAGGATGTCGGGGGGCGGGGACGATGGAATCATCGATCTGCCGATGCCCGCCGAGAACGAGGCGGCCGACTCCAACCTCGTCCAGTCCAAGGCGCTGCCCGACATCCGGGCGCTCCCTCCCGAGGAGCAGCTTGCCCGGGCGTTCGAAGCGGCGTTCGGAAGCCGGGGGGAGGCGGTGCTTTCGGTGCCGGGCGACGGTCAGGACGAAGGCGTTCGCTACGCTCCGGGGCGGCTGATCTGGCCGGCTTTCGGGCCCGTGCTGATCAGCGAGGGCAAGGTGCAGGATCCGGCCCACGTCAGCGCGGGCAAGATCGCGGTGCATTATCTGAAGCCGGCCGGGGACCGGTTCGAGGTGGTTCGAGCCTTTCCCGCCGCCGTCTCCACCGGTTCCTTCGGGCAGGTGGCCCGCTGGACTCTCAACCCCCGATTCTCGAACTGGCCGGTGATCGCGGCGGAGGGCGGGGGCACCTGGCAGGGCTATACCTGCTCCTGGCTGACCCTGACCGAGCTGCGGCCGGCCGGGCCGGCAAAGCTTGCCGACGTCCCTCTCGTCTACGACGATACAGGCGCGAAGGAGGACGGGTCGGCTCGGTCGATCGAGGGCAAGATCCTCAACATCGTCCAGAACCAGACGTTCGACGTCGTCTATTCGGGCTCTCGCGCCTTCAGCGAGCATTATGTGCGTGGGCCCAGCGGCTATTCCGTCGCCGGCGGCAAGTCGATCATGGAGACCTGCTGATGGCCTCGGGCGAGGACCTGCTCGTCGGCCTGATCGCGCTCGCGCTCGTTCCGCTGATCGCCTGGCGGCTGCGGCGCGGCCTGAAGGAGGGGCGGCTGCCCCTCTACCGAACCTATGTCCGCCGCGACGAGGCGCGGAGCAAGTTCGCGCTTCTGCTCGGGCTTCACGCGCTCAGCCTCGTCCTGGTCGCGGCAATCGCAGCCGACCTGCTTTTCCAGCTCGGCCTCAAGGAGAGATTATGAAGCTCGGGCGGCTCAACCATGTCGGAGTAGCGACTCCGTCGATCGAGAAATCCATCGCTCATTACCGCGACGTGATGGGGGCGACGAAGATCCATGAGCCCTTCGATCTTCCGGCCCAGGGCGTGAAGGTCTGCTTCGTCGACACGCCAAACACCCAGATCGAGCTGATCGAGCCGCTGGGGGAGACGAGCTCGATCCACGGCTTCCTGGCCAAGAACCCGGCCGGCGGCCAGCATCACCTCTGCTTCGAGGTGCCCGACATCCACGAGGCCAAGGCCTGGTTCGAGGGCAAGGGCGCGAGGGTGCTCGGCGAGCCGCGCATCGGGGCGCACGGCACTGCCATCTTCTTCGTGCATCCAAGGGACATGGGCGGCGTTCTGACCGAGATCATGGAGACGCCGAAGAACGCACCGTAAGCAGATTTGGTATTCGACTGCCGGCGGGAGTAGGCTGGTGGGAGGAGCGAGAAAGTCACGCTATGAGTCAGCAGAGCACGACCGTACCTCTTGAGATTGCCGCTGGTGACCTTGCCGAGCTTGAAGAATGGGCACGGAACAGCGAGTGCAGTGTCAGCGATCTGCTGCAAGAGGCTCTGCAGCAATATCTGCGCCACGTCCGTGCCGATATCGCGGACCTGCGAGAGCGAATGAAGGGCCCCTTTTACACCTTGGAGGAGGTTGAAGCCCGGCTCGCCGAGCGACGGCGTCGTTACCGGTCCGAAGCGGCAGAGTAGTGCGCTTCCATCTTTCGGCCGAGGCCGAAGCGGATTTCGAACGGATATATATCTTCAACATCCAGCGAAGCCTCGACTGGGCCGACCGAGTCGAACGGCGCTTGCTCGCGCGGATCCGAGCGCTCGCGCAGATGCCATCGGTCGGGCGCCCCTACAGAGAAGAGGGGACCCGTCGCCTTTCGATTGCTGACATCCAATATGTGATCGACTACCGGGTAATGCCCGGCGCGATCGAAATATTGCGCGTTCAAAGCAGCCGCGAAATCAGATGACCGACAAACCCACCCGTTCAGAATGGCAGGCCGCCGCCTCGAAGGAGGTGAAGGGCAAGGACATCGTCTGGCACACGCCGGAGGGGATCGACGTCAGGCCGCTCTACACGGCCGAGGACGTCGAGGGCGTCGACCCCGGCCTGCCCGGCTTCGCGCCCTATACGCGCGGGCCCTACGCCTCGATGTATACCGGCCGGCCCTGGACGATCCGGCAATATGCCGGCTTCTCGACCGCGGAGGATTCGAACGCCTTCTACCGGCGCAACCTCGCCGCGGGGCAGAAGGGGCTCAGCGTCGCCTTCGACCTCGCCACCCACCGGGGCTATGACAGCGACCATCCGAGGGTCGCCGGCGACGTCGGCAAGGCGGGAGTCGCGATCGACACGCTCGAGGACATGAAGATCCTCTTCGACGGAATCCCGCTCGATTCGATGTCGGTCTCGATGACGATGAACGGGGCGGTGCTCCCGGTCATGGCCTTCTACATCGTCGCCGCCGAGGAGCAGGGGGTGTCGCAGGCGCAGCTTTCGGGCACCATCCAGAACGACATCCTCAAGGAGTTCGCGGTCCGCAATACCTACATCTATCCCCCCGCGCCCTCGATGCGGATCGTCGCGGACATCATCGCCTACACGTCCGAGCACATGCCGCGGTTCAACTCGATCTCGATCAGCGGCTACCACATGCTCGAGGCCGGCGCGACCGCGGTTCAGGAGCTCGCCTACACCCTCGCCGACGGAATGGAATATGTCCGAGTCGCCCGGGCGAAGGGTCTCGACGTCGACGCCTTCGCGCCTCGGCTGAGCTTCTTCTTCGGAATCGGAATGAACTTCTTCATGGAGATCGCCAAGCTGCGCGCGGCGCGCACGCTGTGGCATCGGATCATGAAGGACTTCGGAGCGAAGAACCCCAAGTCGCTGATGCTCCGGACTCACTGCCAGACCTCGGGAGTCTCGCTGACCGAGCAGGATCCGTACAACAACACCATTCGGACGACGATCGAGGCGATGGCGGCGGTCCTGGGCGGAACCCAGTCGCTCCACACCAACAGCTTCGACGAGGCGATCGCCCTTCCGACCGATTTCTCCGCCCGGATCGCGCGCAACACGCAGCTCATCCTCGCCGAGGAGAGCGGGATCACCAACGTCGCCGATCCGCTCGGCGGGTCCTGGTTCATCGAAAGCCTCACCAAGGAACTCGCCGACAAGGCTTGGGCGCTGATCGAGGAGGTCGAGGCGATGGGCGGCATGACCGTCGCCGTCGCCGAGGGGCTTCCGAAGCGGCGGATCGAGGAGGCCGCCGCGGCGCAGGCGGCCAGGATCGATCGGGGCGAGTCGGTGATCGTCGGGGTCAACCGCTACCGACTGGAGGACGAGGCGCATCTCGACATCCTCCAGATCGACAACGACAAGGTGCGCACCGGCCAGGTGGCTCGGCTCGCGAAGGTTCGCTCCGAGCGGGACGAGGGTGCGGCGACGGCCGCGCTCGACGCTCTCAGGGAAGGCGCAAGAAACTCCGTTCGCCCCGAGCCTGTCGAAGGGTCTTCCTTTTCTTCTGCCCCCGCAAAGGACAGTGAAGGGCTTCGACAAGCTCAGCCGGAACGGGGAGGGGAGACGAATCTTCTGGCGCTCGCGGTCGAAGCGGCACGGGCCCGCGCCACCCTGGGCGAGATCAGCCAGGCGCTGGAGGACGTGTTCGGCCGCTACGGAACCACGCCCGAGCCGGTGAAGGGCATTTACGGCGGCGCCTATGAAGGCGATCCGCGCTGGGACCAAGCGGGGGAGGGCGTTGCCGCGATCGGGCGGCGGCTCGGCCGAAAGCCCCGGATGCTGGTCGCGAAGATGGGCCAGGACGGACACGACCGCGGCGCCAACCTCGTCGCCTCCGCCTTCGCCGATCTCGGCTTCGAGGTCGTGCCGGGCCCGCTTTTCCAGACGCCCGAGGAAAGCGCCCGGCTCGCCGTGGAGAAGGACGTCGACCTGGTCGGAGCGTCGAGCCTCGCGGCCGGGCACAAGACGCTGGTGCCTGAGCTGATCGGCCACCTGCGCGAGCTTGGCCGGCCGGACATCAAGGTCGTCGTCGGCGGGGTCATCCCCGCCCAGGATTACGACATGCTCCGCGAGGCGGGCGTCCAGGCGATCTTCGGGCCCGGCACCAACCTCGTCGAAGCGGCCGGCGAAGTGCTCAAGCTCCTGGGCCACAACATGCCCCCGCTCGAGGAAGCCGCGGAATGATCGAGGACCAAGAGGGCCCTGCCCGGAGCGACCAGGACGGCGACCATTATCTCTACGACTTCTTCAAATATCTGACGTCCGTCGCGCTGCTTTCGCTGGGCGCGGTCTTCACTTTCCTCGGAATGGAGACGGCGAAGGGCGTGCCCATCGTGATGAAGGCAGCCGCGATCGTGGTCCTGGGCGCGGCGGCGTTCATGGCCTTTTTCGGGGCCGAGCAGTTGGTCGCCGCCAAGGCCAAAGGCGAAAAGATCGGACCCGGCGTCTATCGGCTTCGCCGGCTGGCGCCGAAGGTCTATCTCGCCGGCTTCGTGATCCTGGCCTATATTTGCGGGGACATCATCCGTTGAACCCGATCTTCGTCATGCCGGACTCGATCCGGCATCCATGAACACTGGTCTTGCCGAACTCGCCGGACCGTGTTCATGGACCCCGGATCAAGTCCGGGATGACGGTCTGCAGATGAAGGCGCCGCATGTTCTCTAAAATCCTGATCGCCAATCGCGGCGAGATCGCCTGCCGGGTCATCCGAACCGCCCGGAAGATGGGGATCGCCACCGTCGCCGTCTATTCGGACGCCGACGCGCGTTCGCCCCACGTGAAGCTGGCGGACCAGTCGGTGCGGCTCGGCCCTCCGCCGGCGAGCGAGAGCTACCTCGACGCCGAGCTGATCGTCGACGCCTGCAGGGCGACGGGGGCCGAGGCCGTCCACCCCGGCTACGGCTTCCTGTCGGAACGCGAGAGCTTCGCCCGGGCCCTGGACGAGGCGGGGATCGCGTTCATCGGGCCTCCGGCGGCGGCTATCGCGGCGATGGGCGACAAGATCGAGTCGAAGAAGCTTGCGCTCGAGGCGGGGGTCAGCGTCGTGCCGGGCTTCGTCGGCGAGATCGACGATACAAGCCACGCGGTGAGGATCGCCGGCGAGATCGGCTATCCGGTGATGATGAAGGCCTCGGCCGGAGGCGGCGGGAAGGGCATGCGCCTCGCTTATTCCGAACGGGACGTCCGCGAAGGCTTCGAGGCGACCAAGCGCGAGGGGCTCGCCAGCTTCGGCGACGACCGGGTGTTCATCGAGAAGTTCGTCGAGAATCCGCGCCACATCGAAATCCAGCTGATCGGCGACAAGGCCGGAAACCTGCTCTATCTCGGCGAGCGCGAATGCTCGGTCCAGCGCCGCCACCAGAAGGTGGTCGAGGAAGCGCCCTCGCCATTCGTCACGCCCGAGATGCGCAGGGCGATGGGCGAGCAGGCGGTCGCACTGGCCCGGGCGGTGGGCTATTTCAGCGCCGGGACCGTCGAGTTCATCGCCGGCTCGGACCGAAGCTTCTACTTCCTCGAGATGAACACCCGGCTGCAGGTCGAGCATCCGGTGACCGAGGAGGTGACCGGCCTCGATCTCGTCGAGCTGATGATCCGGGTGGCGGCGGGCGAAACGCTTCCGTTCGGCCAGGACGAGGTGAGGCTGAACGGCTGGGCCATCGAGAACCGGGTCTATGCCGAGGATCCCTATCGCGGCTTCCTGCCGTCGACGGGCCGGCTGGTTCGGTACCGCCGCCCGCGCGAGGTCCTTCGAGACGTCCTTCGAGACTCCGGTTCGACAGGCTCACCGGCTCCTCAGGATGAGCGGCTTATTATGGACCCCGCTCATCCTGTGGAGGGACTGAGCTTCGGCGAAGGCCCGTCTCGAAGGACCCCCTATGTCATCCGGGTCGACGACGGCGTGGAGGAGGGCGGCGAAGTCTCGATGTTCTACGATCCGATGATCGCCAAGCTGGTCACCTGGGCACCGACCCGCCAGGCCGCGATCGACCTTCAGATCGAAGCGCTTGATTCGTTCGTGGTCGAGGGCATCGGTCACAATGTCGATTTCCTGTCCGCTCTGATGCAGCATCCGCGCTTCCGGGAAGGGCGGCTGACCACCGGGTTCATCGCCGAGGAATATCCGGAGGGCTTCGAGGGTGCGCCTGCCGACGACCTGCTGGTCGAGGATCTCGCCGCGATCGGGGCGATGCTGGCGATGGAGACCGAGGCCCATGCCTGCTCGGTGAGCGGCCAGCTCGGCGATCGGGTGACTCCGCCCGACGAGCGCGTGGTCCGAATCGCCGGTCGAAGCTTCGCGATCCGCTTCGACGGTTTCGACGGGGGCCTGCTCGCCTATCTCGACGAGGGCGAGGGGCGCGAGCTGATCGGGCGCTGGGAGCCGGGGCAGCGGCTTTTCAAGGGCATGATCGACGGCCGAAGCCGGATCGTCCAGGTCGTCCGCCGCGGCCGGCAATGGCGGCTGACGACCCGCGGCGCCTCGCATCTCGTCGAGGCGCTTCCCGCCCATGTCGCCGAGCTCAGCCGGTTCATGATCGAGAAGGTGCCGCCGGACCTTTCCCGATTCCTCCTGTGTCCGATGCCGGGGCTACTTACCGCGTTGAACGTCGGAGCAGGAGACAAGGTCGAGGCCGGGCAGCCGCTCGCCGTCGTCGAGGCGATGAAGATGGAGAATATCCTTCGCGCCGAGAAAACGGGGGTTGTGAAATCGGTCTCCGCCAAGCCCGGGGACAGCCTGGCGGTGGACGCCGTGATTTTGGAGTTCGAGTAGATTACGTCTAATCCTCCCCTGCATTTGCAGGGGAGGGGGACCAGCCGAAGGCTGGTGGAGGGGCCTTCCTGAAACCGCGGAACCCCTCCACCGCGCTTCGCATGGTCCCCCTCCCCCGGAAAGCCGGGGGAGGATTTAAGCGGCCGCCGGCAGGCAGATTTCGAACACCGCGCCTCTTTCGCTCGGCGGCGCCGAGATGCTTCCTCCGCAGGCGGCGAGGAGCGAGCGGGCGATCGACAGGCCGAGGCCCGATCCGCCCTCGCCTCGGCGGCTGGTGTGGAAGGGCTCGAAGATCCGCTCCCGGTCCGCCTCGGGAATCCCGTGGCCGTCGTCGGCAATCGTGATCCGCACCTTCCCCCGCTCGGCGCGGCCGGCGATCGTCAAGGCACTCGCGCCGGCCTGACGGCTGTTCTCGACCAGGGTCTCGAGCACGGCCTCGAGCAGCTCGGGCGGAGCGGCCACGGCGGGAAGGCCGGCGAGCCGCACCTCGATCGCGAAGCCGGAGCGGCGATGGGCGTCGGCGACCTTCAGCGCGGCCCCTTCGAGGACCGTCGCCACGTCCTCCGGAGCGACGGCCATGTCGGCGCGGGCGAGGTCGAGCAGGCGGCTGAGCAGATGCGACAGCCGGTCGGCCCCGGCGCCGGCGTTGGAAAGGAAGCGGCGCCGCTCCTCCTCGCTCATCTCGGGATGCTCGGCGAGCAGCTCGAGCGCCCCCTTGATCCCCGCGATCGGAGTCTTGAGCTCGTGGCTGACCGCGGCGGCGAAATCCTTGAGGTAGCGGGAGCGGCGCTCGATCCGGTCGGCCATGAGGGCGAAGTTGACATAGAGGGTGCGGATCTCGACGGCGGCCGTGGGCGGCGGTTCGGGAACAGCGACCGCTCCGCGAGCCACGTTCTGGGTCGCCTCGCTCAGGGCCTCGATCGGCCGCGAGATCCCGCGCGAGAGGAGGCCGGCCAGCAGGAGCAGGGTCAGGAAGATGAGCGCGACCCCGATCGCGATCTTGCCGCGATCCTGGTAGATTCCGAGGAACAGGCCGCGGGGGCTGCGGCTCAGCATAAGCATTCCGACGACCTCGCCGCCGGCGACGACTGGACGGGCGTAATGGACCCGTATGTTCGAGGCCCGGCTCAGCCATTCGAGGGCGTAGCGCGGCCGGTAGTCGCCGCGTTCGCGAAGGACGGTCCGGGTCTGGCCGACGGTGACGGGCGCGACCTCGGGCAGGTGAAGATAGGACCGGCCGACGTCGCCCCGACCGAGCAACACCGTGCCGTTCGAGTCCATCACCCGGATGGAGGCCAAGGTGGCCCGCGCGGTGTCGATCACCACGGGCCTGAGCGCCGAGGCGGCCCGGGCGGCGCGGGGGTCGGCGGGGCGGCGCGAGGGCAACGCGTCGGGCTGGGCCGCGAGCACCGGCATCGAGCGAAGGTCGATGGTCGGCCGCTCGGGCCTGAGCGGGCCCGGCGGCGGATCGGTGAAGGGCTCGGGCCAGGCCGCCCGATAGGCACCCGCGAGGACCGCGCCCTGGGCGATCAGCTCGGCCTCGGTCTGCTGGACGAGCGTGTTCTCGTAGACCCGGAGGAAAACGGCGCCGACGCCCGGCAGAGCGGCGACGAACAGCAGGGTCAGGAAGAGGAGGGTGCGTAGCCTGAGCGCCGGCCAGTGGCGCTTGGCATAGTCCTTGAGCGGTCGGATCAAATTAAATCCCGCCCGAGGCTGACCGACATTCGGCGAGCTTGCGCTTCCAAAATCCTCCTCTGCATTTGCAGGGGAGGGGGACCACCCGAAGGGTGGTCGAGGGGCCTTGCTGACCCCGAAGAGCCCCTCCACCGCGCTTCGGGCGGTCCCCCTCCCCCGCAAATGCGGGGGAAGAATAAAGAAGGACCGACGTCTGGTGAATGCCGGTCATAAGTCGAGACCCTCACACCGCCCGATCCGGTAGCCGATTCCTGCCCGGGTCTCGATCAAATCGCCCCCGCCCAGGGCCGCGAACTTGGCCCGCAGGTTTCGGATGTGGCTGTCGATCGTCCGGTCGGTGATCGCGAAGCCCGGCCCGTGGAGGCGGTCGATGATCGAATCGCGGCTGAAGACCTTCGAGGGGAGGCTGGCGAGCAACTGCAGCAGCTGGAACTCGGTGGCGGTGACCGGAACCGCGGTTTCGCCCCAATGCGCTTCCCAGGCTTCCGGATCGAGCCGAAGCCGGTTGTGGACCAGGGCCGCCGTCGGCCCGGCCTCCGCCAGCGCCCGGCCTCCCCGCTTCAGGATGGCGCTGACCCGGGCCACGACCTCGCGCGGCGAGAAGGGCTTCACGACATAATCGTCGCCGCCGAGCTCGAGGCCGAGCACCCGGTCGATCTCGTCGTCGCGCGACGAGAGGAAGAGGATCGGAAGGTCCCCCTCGGCTCGAAGCCGCCGGCACACCTCCAGCCCGTCCATCCGGGGCATGTTGATGTCGAGGACGACAAGGTCGGGCCGGTCCCGCTCGACCTCCTTCAGCGCGGCCTCGCCGTCCTCCGCCTCGCTCGTCTTCATCCCCGCCTTGCCGAGCGCGAAGGCGAGCAGCTGGCGGATGTGGGCGTCGTCGTCGACCAGTAGGATCTTGTGGCTCATCGCGTACATGTCACATCCCCGGGCTGCGGCTGTCAAAGGCTGAGGTCTCGATCCCGCGGCCGTCGCAGCCGCGGATTCCGGCGGAGAAGCGCGGCAGGCCGCGCTCCGCGATCAGCCGCTTCGCCTCGGCCGACCGGCGGGCATTGCGGTAGGTCCAGCCGTGCCAGTCGCCCTGCGAGGTGGCCAGCCGGTCCATGATCAGGTTGCGGGTCCAGCTTACCCGCTCGCGGAAGCGGGGTTTGATCGGGCGAGTCTCGAGCTCCACGAGGGGCAAGAGGGCGGAGGGTCCCAGATTGCCCAGATAGCAAAGGTCCAGCCGCACTCCGGCGCCGCCGACCTCGCGGGCATGGCGTATGTTCCAGCGGGCTGCGACGGCGCCGAGATCGATGGCGGAGCAGGCGGAGAGTGCGAGGAGGGCCGCGGCGAGGTTGGCGTTGATCAGCCAGGGCCCGCTCTTCCCGCGCCACAGGCGGATGCAGATGAGAACGAGGCCGACCGCGACCAGGGCCATCCAGATCAGAGCCGCGATCCGGAGCCGGGTGAGGGAATAGGCCTCGATATAATCGAGGGTGCGAAGCATGGTCGAGGCGACGAGGACGATGTTCTGGGCGATCCAGGCGTAGACCAGCCGGCGGACGAGGGGGCTGACGGCGGTGGGCGTGCCGGGGCGGAGGGTGACGAGGACGAAGAGGGCGGCGAGCAGGGCGGTGGCGATCAGCGGATAGGCGCCGCGATGGGCGTATTCGGCGAGGCTCATGTCGCCCGGCAGCGGCGCCCCGCTCCACAGGAAGGCGATGTCGAGCCCGTTCTGCAGGGCGAAGACGAGGTTGAAGGCGGCGAGCGAGAGAGCGATCGAGGCGGGGGTGACTCCGGGCAGGGAGAGCGGGTCCTCGCTCACCGCCCGCGGCGCGAGCAGGATCCGCGGAGGACGAAGGAAGCTCCAAACCACGATCGTGGCCAGAAGCCAGAAGAACAGGCGCGCGATCGAGAGGCCGCCGACCGCCGCGAGCAGATCGAGCCGGCCGAAGGCGTCCGCGATGATCGGGTTTGCGGCGCTGAACAAGGCGAGGAAGAGGGCGGTGCCGAGAACCGGCAAAGCGAGCAGCGGAAGCGCGGCGGCGAGGCGGGCAGGGCCTCGGCGGCGGCGAGCCGCGCGAAGCCGGCCCCAGTCGAGCAACGGCCCGATGATCGAGAGGATCGAGTGCAGGAGCAGGCGCTTGGCCCAGCGCCAGCCGTCGTCGAAGGCCCTGGTCCGGGGGATCAGCGCGGCGAGGGCCGCGGCGGTCAGGAACAGGAAGGCGGCGAGGAGCGAGGGATCGTCGCCGAGCACCGCGACGAAGAGCAGGGCCGCCGCAGCGGCGGCGGCAGCCGGCCGGCTGCGGCCGACGGCGGGGGTGGCGACGAGGATCGCGGTCAGGAGGACGGCGGCGAACAGTCCGACCGTGGACCCCGCCCGCTGAAAGAAGAAGAGATGATCGGCGAGGGCGACCAGGCCGATCGCGAGCGCGACCTTCTGGAAGAAGCTGAACCGGCGGAGGCGGGAGTGCGCGGGCGCGGCCGCGGCAGGGGCTGTGAGTTCCATGGCGCTTCGATGAAGCAGGCGTATCCAACGGGAATGAGCCCGGCTTCGATTCGGCGCGCTGAGCGCGTGCAGATTCGGTGCAGGTCGTCATGCCGGGGCCGAAGTCGGGGTAAGTGGTCCGGGCGGAACCGTCACCCCGGCGAAAGCCGGGACCTCCGGACGAGAAGGTCGCCGGGGGTCTCCCCAAGGCCCCGGCTTTCGCCGGGGTGACGGGTTATTTTCCGTTCAGGACCCCGTCCACGCCGTGCACCACGCCGTTCGACGCGAGGCGCTCGGCCCCGGTGACCAGCGCACGGCCGCCCGAGCCGTCGGTGACGACGATCGAACCGCCGTCGCGGGTGAAGCTCAGGTCGCTTCCGCCGACGGTGGCGAGCTCGGCCTTGCCCTTGCCGCGCTCGATCGCCCGGCCGAGATCCTGGGCGGTGACGAATCCAGGAACGATATGGCCGGTGAGCAGCGCCACGAGCCGGCCCTTGGCCTCCGGCGCCAGCAGCCCGTTGGCCGCGCCCGGCGGAAGCTTCGCGAACGCCGCTTCGGTCGGAGCGAACAAGGTGTAGGGCTGCGCTCCCGACAGGGTCTCGCTCAGGCCCGCCGCCTCCAACGCGTTGGCGAGCGTCCGGTGATCGCCGGAAGCGCCGAGCGCATGCAGAAGGTCGGTCTTCTGCTGCCCGGCTTTGGCGGCGGCGGCCGGGGCGGCCCCGTTCGACTGCGATCCGGATCCGTTGCCGCCGTCCTCCTGCTGGCAGGCGGCGAGGAGAAGTGCGGCGGCGAACAGCGATCTCTTCATCAGCGGCTCCTTCAGGCGACCATCTCCATGATCGCCTGGACGATCTGGGTCTTGGCGTCGACCTGATAGATGTTTCCATCGGCGTAACGATAATTATATTCGTCGCCGTCCTGATATTCGTCGCGATAGTCCATCGGCAGGTTGTAGGCGTCGTAGCCGCCGGGCAATTCCTCGCCGACATCGAGACCGCCGCCGAGCAGTGCGACGATGCCTTCGATCATCCCCGACTGGTTGTCGACTCGGTATATGGCGTTGTCGCCGTAGCGGTAGGACGATTCGTCGGTGTCGTAATAGTCGTCGCGATACTGCATCGGGACGTTGTAGGCGTCGTAGCCCGAGGGAAGCGGCTGGCCGATCCCGAAGCCGCCTCCGAAGAGCGGTATGATCGCGTCGATCAGGTCGCTGCCCCGGTCGGCCCGGTAGATGTAGCCGCTGTCGTCGTAGCTGTAATAATAGTCCGGCGTATCCTGATAGAAGCTTCGGTAGGCGAAGGGCACCCGATAGCCCTCGAACCAGTCGCGCTCGATCCGCTGCCCGCGCGCGAAATGCTTCCTGGCCTGGCCCGGCGGAAGGCAGCCATTACCCTTTTTGGCGAGGCCCGGCGGGCAGGAGCGGTCGTAGCCGGCAAAGCGGGGCTCGCCCGCGCGGAAGTCGGGCATCCGCGGAACATCGCGGCCGACCCGGCGGAAGTCGCGGGGCTCCTCGCCGCCGCGGCGCACGAAATGGTCCTGGCGGCGTTCGTCGCGGATCGAGCGCCGCTCCTCACGGAAAGCCCGGCGCTCGGGGCGCTCGGCTCGGAACACGCGGCGCTCCGCCTTGCGTTCGGCTCGGAAGGCCTGCCGTTCCGCCTTGTGCGGCCGGGAGTGGGCGACATGACCGCCCCCGCCATGGCCTCCGCCGCGGTCCATCTTGGCCGGCTTGCCCCCGCCATGGCCGCCCCCACCGTGGCCGCCGCCGCGCTCGGCCTTTGCCGGCTTGCCGCCGCCATGGCCGTGCCCGCCGCCCTTGCCGCCCTTTTCCGCGGCGGCGGGGACGGCGACGGCGAGCGCGGCGGTGCCGGCAAGCAGGATGAGGTTACGCATGACGGAAACTCCCTTGGTTCGAGGAATGAACGGCTGGGTCGAGGCCCTCGTTCCGCCTGCGAAAGCACGCTTCGACCGGTCGCCGCACTCCAACCGTCCCGCCAAGCTGAACCTCGCCTTTCAGCGCCTGAACGCCGGGTGAAGCGGCCCAGTCGAGGCCGCGGACGAGTCGAGAGACCACCCTTGCCCGGCACGGCGGTTCGTGAGACCAATCGGCCGGGATTCGGGGGAGTCGCCAATGAAGAAAGCGTTGCGCTGGGCCGGCCTCGGCTTCGGGGGACTGATCGCGCTGCTGGTCGTCGCCGCGATCGTTATATTCATCTGGTCGGAGACGATCCTTCGCCGGGGCTATGCGGCGGCGCCCGAGACCCTGCCGGCCCTCGGCCCGGCGGAAAGGGCCGAGGCGCCGCGGCTGGCGCGCGTGCTCGGCTGCCTGAGCTGCCACGGCGAGGGCCTGAAGGGGAAGATCGTGTTCGACGCTCCGGGGGTCGCCAGGGTCTTCGCCCCCGACATCACCGAAATCGCGGCGAAATCGAGCGATCAGCAACTCGCGGCGGGAATCCGCCAGGGCATCGGCCATGACGGGAGGGCTCTCTTCATCATGCCCTCGCCCATGTATTCGCGCCTCACCGACAAGGAGACGGCCGCCTTGGTGGGCTGGATCCGGACCCTGCCTCGCGCCCGGGGGCAGACCGAGGGCATGCGCGCCGGCGCGATCGGCCGACTCGGCCTGGTGATCGGCTCGTTCCGGCCCGGCCCCGAGGGAGTCGCCGAATTTCGTACCCAGGTGCCGATCGTTCTGGGTCCCGAGCACGAACCGGCCCGCCACATGGCGGCCACGAGCTGCGCGGAGTGCCACGGTCCGGCGCTCATGGGCGGTTCGGCCGGCCCGGACGAGACGGCGCCCGACCTCAGCGTTGCCGCCGGCTACGACGCCGCGCAGTTCAGGACCCTGATGAAGACCGGCCGGCCGCCGAGCGGCAAGGACCTGGGCCTGATGTCGCAGGTGGCGAGGAGCGATTTCAGTCACCTGACCGACGCCGAGATCGACGCCCTATACGCCTACCTGGTGGCGAGGGCGAAAAGGCTGGGCGGTTGAGGCGGCGCTGGAGCGGGTGAAGGGAATCGAACCCTCGTCGTAAGCTTGGAAGGCTTCTGCTCTACCATTGAGCTACACCCGCCTGCGCAGCTTGGCCCTTTAGGCCAAGCTTGCTCCGGCGGGCAAGCCCGCCTTTGATCCGGTTTTGGCTGGCTTGCCAGCGTGGCTCGCGCGAAGCTGTTAGCGAAGCAGGATGGTGGACAGGGCTGGATTCGAACCAGCGTACGGGAAACCCGGGCAGATTTACAGTCTGCTGCCTTTAACCACTCGGCCACCTGTCCAGGAGGCACCCAGCAAGGGAGGGCGTCCCATTGGCGAAAGGGGCGGGGGCTGTCAACGTGGGGGTGAGGTCGACGAATCCCTCTCCCGCTTTCCGCGGGAGAGGAGGGGCCCGCCGCGAAGCGGTGAGAGGTGAGGGTCTATACTTCGGAGTCGGCAAGACCCTCACCTCCCAAGCCTTCGGCTTGGGCCCCTCCTCTCCCGTAAGGACGGGAGAGGGGGTTTCAGGCCGGCATCAGGGCTTGGGCGCTCCGTCGGGTCTCAGCCATTCCATCAGCTCGTGGAAGGGGATGAGGTGGTTGAAGGCGATTCCGGCGAGGCCGCCCTGGCACCAGCGCACCGCCCCGGCCACCGGCCGGAACTTCTCCATGGTGAGGACGATCTCGAGGCCGACCTCGAGCGGCTGGTCGGTCTCGACCTTGACCCCGCCCTGGCTGATGTCGCGGGTGTTGACCCCGCAGAGGCGCGAGCCGCAGCGCAGGGTCGCGAGCCGGTCGACCTCGACCCTTGGAAGGCGCGGCCTCCACCCCGTCTCCAGCGCCGACTGGCTCGACAGCATCTCCTCGACGTCGATCGGGACGTCGAACTCGATCCCGAGGTTGGACTGGTCCGCCCAGACCACGCTTCCCTTCATGGGCTGGTTGCTCTTGAGCTCGATCGCGACCGCCGAGCCCAAGTCGTGGTTCGAATAGACATGGGCCATGAGGCCGCCCGCTGAGATGTTGCGGATGAGGCACAGCTCGCGGCCGCCCGGGCCGATCAGGGTGCCGACTCGAAGGATCGTAAGGTGCCGGGTCGCGCGCCTGCGCTCCGGCGGCTGAGGCGCACGGCGCGAGAAGGAGAAGGTCGTCTCCTCGTGGCATTCGTTCGACAGCATCGTCCCTCCCGCCATCGGCTCGCGAAGCTCGCCCCACAGGCTTCGCCGACGAAAGGACTTAGCGGTCCAGACGTTTAAGAACTGCTTACGGGAGAGTTGCGGATTGCAGCCGGAATGGAGGTAATCGTCCTCCCGGCGCAAGCCGGGACCTCGGGGAGACCCGCCGAGACTTCTCGTCCTGAGGTCCCGGCTTTCGCCGGGATGACGGCAAGGCTCGACGGAGTCGCTCAATCGTTCACGGCTTGCTTACCATTTCCGGACTAAGCCCGGGGCCCATGAACGCCGACGCCGAGATCGCAACCCAAACCCAGGCCGATCCGCGGCCGCCTTCCGCGGTCAGCACGGGAGTCGGGCTCGCCGGGCTCGCCGGGCTGTTCGCCTGGGTTGCGGTGGCCCGGACCTTCGGCCTTTCCGGCCATTCCGGCGCCCTCGCCGCACTGCTCGCCTGCGGCGTCCCGATGGTCCTTTGGTCCCTCCTCGTCGACAAGGTCCACCGCCGAGCGTCGACCGGGATCGACTGGCAGGGTCCGCCCCGATCCGTCTCGCAAGCGCTCGATTTCAGCCTGGTGAAGATCGCCGGCCTGTGGGCGACCTGGGCGGGAATCGGGTTCCTCTACTGCGTCGGCCGCTGGTATTGGGGCGGGGCCTATCTGTTCTCGATGGAGGTGCTGGGCTACGCCGCCGGGCCGCTCCTCGCTTTGTCGATCCCCTACGTCGTCTGGCTCGACCGGCGGCTCGTCGACCCCAGGGACGGCGCCTGGCATTTCGGCCAGCTGCTGATCGGCAAGTCGAGCCTGGTGGATCGCGAGATGGTCTTCGAGCATCTGCGCAGCTGGACCGTCAAAGGCTTCTTCATGGCCTTCATGATCGCCATCGTGCCCGGCAACTGGGCCTATACGGTCGGGACTCCGTGGCAGGACGTCGGCGGCACCCTCGTCGGCCTGACCCGCTGGCTGATCACCGCCATGTTCATGATCGACACCACCTTCGCGACCGTCGGCTATGCACTGACGATGAAGCCGCTCGATTCGCACATCCGATCGGCCAACCCCTACGCCGCGGGCTGGACCGCGGCCCTGATCTGCTATCCGCCCTTCACCCTGATGGTGCCGGGCGGGCCGCTCGACTACCATCCCGGGACGATGGGCGAGGGCGGCTGGAACTACTGGCTGGACGGCTATCCGCTTCTGATGATTCTCGTCGCCTTCCTGATGGTGGCTCTGACCGCGTTCTACGCCTGGGCCACGGTCGCCTTCGGGATACGCTTCTCCAACCTCACCCACCGCGGGATACTCACCCACGGGCCCTACGCCTGGACCAAGCATCCGGCCTATGTCTCGAAGAACCTGTTCTGGTGGCTCGCCACGCTGCCGTTCTTCGCCACCACCGGCAACATGACCGACATGGTCCGAAACAGCTTCCTCATGGCGCTGGTCGCCGGAGTCTATTACTGGCGGGCTCGGACCGAGGAGCGCCATTTGTCGGCCGATCCGGCCTATCGCGACTATGCCGCGTGGATGGACAGGAACGCTCCGCTGCCGCGGCTGCTGCGCCTGCTCGGCCGCCGGCCGGGCCCGGCGGCCGTCCCGGCCGAGTAGGCCGGCAGACCGTCGCCCTTGACCCGCGACAGGCCGGGTCCTATTTCGCGGCGCGCACTGCCCGATCGTCTAACGGTAAGACAGCGGACTCTGACTCCGTCAATCGAGGTTCGAATCCTCGTCGGGCATCCAGCGCCTTTCCTCGACCGGAACCGCCCGGCGGCCGCTCAGGCTGGACTCCTTGGTGGCTGCGGCGCCTCTCGCGACGACCAGGTCGAGGCCGGTCTCGCGGCTCCATCGCGACAGGAACAAGAGCCGCTCGGCGAGCGAGATTATGGGGGCCGGAACGCCCGTGGTCCTACGCTCCGGCCCCCGCCCCCGCCTCGCAGAGGAAGCCGTTCTGCTGATGGGCGGGGACAAGGGAATCCTAATGCGAGCCTCCGGTCCAGATCCGAAGACCGGCGACGATAGTGAAGACGAGCAGCGCCCAGGCGGCCCCGACGAGCAGGATCTCGGCCCGGGTGGGCTTGTCGCTATGAGTTTGGATGGTGGGCTCTTCAGCCTCGTCTTGCATACGGCTTCCCCTGCGTCACGTCTTCCGCTGCGCCCGACGAGCCGGGCGGTTGATCGCGCGTGAACACAGGGAACCGCGCCCTGCGTGTTCCCCGAAGGTCTTGTATTCCGCAGGCCACCCGACCGAAGCCGGTGCCTGTGTTCACCGCGAGTGCGGGCGCTCA
>DASVSP010000064.1:0-33012 GCA_036388065.1 Allosphingosinicella sp. | reverse complement strand
CGGGCGACGTCGTCGGGACCGGGCGAGACCAGCCTGTAATATCGGAACAGGCCCGGACCCCCGAGCCCGCCGCCGGCGCAGCCCGCCGTCAGCGAGAGCGCCGCAAGCGCCGCGAGCATCCTTCGTCCAGGCATCGGCCGGTCCTCCTTCACTGGCTCGCCATATGGCGGACCATCGCAGCGTCCGGTGCCCGAGGGGCGAGCGCGAGATAGCGGCCCAGCGCGGCCTTGCCCTCGTCGCGCCGGCCGGACTTCATCAATTGATAGCCGTGCGCCCGCCAGGCTTCCGGCGGGGCGTCGGGAAAAGCGATCGCCGCGGCGTAGCTCCGGCCGGCAAGGGCGCCGTCGCCGGGGCCGCCCTTGAGGCGCCAGACTTCGCCCTCGTAATAGCGAAGCAGCCCGTTCCAGCCGTCCCTGGCGAGGGTATTGATGACGTAGAGGCTTGCGCCGGGGTCGTTGAGCTTGACCTGGTCGTCGAGCAGGGTCTTGCGATGGTCGCCGAGCGCTCGCAGGTAGCGGTCGCGCGCTCGCTCCGTGGTCCGGTCCGTCGTCATCTCCCTCGCCGACGCTCGAAGGTCGACCATCCGGGCTTCCGGAGCCGGGTGGGTCTCGAGCAGCGAATAGTGGCGGCGATAGCGCTTGCCGCGCATCGCCGCGCTTGCCCGGCTTTCCTCGATCAGCTGCTGCCAGGTCTCCGGCATCGCCGCCGGATCGTAGCCGGCCTCGCTGATCTGAAGAAGGCCGATTGCGTCCGCCTCCGATTCCAGCTCGCGGCTGTAGGACAAAAGCGAGAGGATGGTTCCGAACTGGGCGAGCTGGACGAGATCGCCGGCATAAAAGCCCCCCGCCGCCCCGCCGACTCCCGCCCCCATGGCGAGGAAGTTGAGCGCCGCGGTCTTGCGCTTCATGTCCCGCCAGAGGCGGATTTGGTGCCTGCGCAGGAAATGGCCGGCCTCGTGGGCGATCACTCCCGAAAGCTGGGCTTCGTCGCGCATCCGCAGGAGGAGTCCGGTGAAGACCACCATGAACCCGGTTGGCGCCATGAAGGCGTTGAACTCCGGGATCCGGGCGACATAGACCCTGAGGTCCTTCGCCGCCGGCCCTCCCACCCGCTCGGCGAGGCCGCCCAGATAGGAAGCGAGCTTCGGGTCGTTCAGCAGCAGGTTGGAGCCGGCGATCTCCTGCTCGACCCTTTCATATTGCTGCCACATGCCGAGCTCGTCCTTGGCGGTCGGGCGGTGGCCCGGGCCGATCAGCGGCTTCATCGAACGCGGCGAAATCCGGGCGTCGGCGGCTCCGACCGTCCCAAGGCAGCAGGCGCAGCCGAACCCGCCGAGGACGGAGCGGCGGGTGAGAGCGACGCTCACTGCCTCGCCCGGACGAAGCGCCCGGCCTTCATCCGGCCGAGCAGCCGATCGACCATCTGGGCGGCGCCCTCGGGAGTCCTGATGTCGCCGAAGCCCACTCCGGGCATCATGCTCTGGGTCTGGAGGACGTTGAACCAGGCGACCTCGCCGGTTCGAAGGTCGACCAGCGAGGCGTAGGCCGACTGGCCGCCTCCCCCCTGAGGGGCGCAGAAGCCGACGAAGCAGCCGGCGATCCCGAGCACCTGGAGCGCGACCCGGCCGGTCGAGGCGAAGCTGTCCTCGGCGTGGAGGAAGAGCGCATAGTCCATTCCGGTCGCCCGGCCGAACCTGACCGCGTCCTCGCCCAGGGTCCAGTCGATGCCGCGGCGGCGCTTGGTCGGAAGCTCGGCTCCGAGATATTTGTGGAGCGCGATCGAATTGCCGACCGCGGCGTGGAGCCGCTCGAGGTCCGCGACTTCCTGCTCGCCGACTCCGGGAATCCCGCCGCGCGTCTCGAGGATCCGGGTCTTTCCGCCGCGGCCGGCCTGCTGGTCGGAGAGCGCCTTGAGGAGGTTCGCCCGGGCCTTTTCAGTCCAGTCGGCCCGAGGCTCGACCAGGCCGCCGGCGGTCACGAGCCCGACCGTGACGTCCGGGCGCATGACGATCAGGCTGTAATCCCCGTGCGGCGGCTCGAACTCGACGTCGGCGATCTGCCGGGTCTGGACGCAGGCGGAAAGGGCAAGCGAGGAAGCGGAGAGGAGGATGACGAGCCGACCGCGGCGCATGGCGTTGCTCCTCGATTTCGGAAAAGGCGCAAAAACCCGTTCCCTGAACGACTTACCGCCAACGCTTCGGTTGCGCGGGCGTTCCGATCCACTTCCGCCGCCCGTTCTCCCAGAGCTTGCGGCAAGCTTCCATTGACAGTCCGAGGCCCAGCGGCGAGGCCTTCGCCATGACCCTGATCCTCCACTACCACCCCTTTTCCTCCTTCTGCCAGAAGGTGCTCGTCGCCCTCTACGAGCGCGAGGTTCCGTTCGAAGGGGTGATCGTCAATCCCGCCGATCCGGAGCAGAAGGCGGCGTTCGAGCGGCTCTGGCCGATGGGCAAGTTCCCCGTGCTTCGCGACGAGGCGCTCGAAACGACGGTGCCGGAATCGAGCCTGATCGTCGAATATCTCGACCGGGCGCACCCGGGTCCGCCCCCGCTGGTGCCCATCGAACCGCAAGAAGCGCTGAAGGCGCGCCTGTGGGACCGATTCTTCGACCATTATGTCGAGGCGCCGTTGCAAAAGGTGGTGGGCGATTCCCTCCGACCCGAAGCCGCTCGGGACGCTCACGGGGTCGCCGAGGCCCGCTCGACGCTGGAGCGGGCCTATGATCTGCTTGAAGACAGGCTGGCCGGCGGCGGGCCGTGGATCGGCGGCGAGGCCTTCACCCTGGCCGATTGCGGAGCGGCGCCGGCCCTGTTCTACGCCAACATGGTCCGGCCTTTCGCCGGACGGGCGAGCCTGGAAGATTATTATGGGCGGCTTCGAAAGCGGCCCTCATTCGCCCGGGCCGTGGACGAGGCGCGGGAGTTTCGAGCTTATTTCCCCCTCCCCTGGCCGGAGGGGTGGGACTGAGCCTGTTCCCGTCATCCCGGCGAAAGCCGGGACCTCAGGACACGAATACGCCGCGCCTTCACTCGCTGAGGTCCCGGCTTCCGCCGGGATGACGGGGGGAGGCTATGCCGCGACGTCCCACTCGTCCTGGCGGGCCGGATGGACGGTGCGGAACAGGCCTGCGCCCGTACGCGCGGTCTCGGCGAGGGCGAGGGCCGTGCCGCAAAAGCCGCATTCCGCGGACAGGCGGCCGATATACCAGTGGCTTCGCCCGCAACCCGGGCAGCGATTGGCCTCGCCCGAATGATAGAGGACCTGGAACCCGCGCCGGGCCGGATCGTGGGGATAGCTCCGGCCGCCTTCGATCGTCGTCAACATCTCTCTTTCTTTCCCTCAACTCACCGCAGCGACGGCTGCGATGAACCGTTCTTTTCCATCGACCGGTTGAATGCAAGATTAATGTTGCGGCAGTGACACAATCGAGACCATTTAGTGGTGCCGCGGCGACACAGTTGAAACGCGAGGGGCCGGTTTAGGGGCAAACGCCCGGTTGACCTCCCCCGTCCTCCCGGCGAAAGCCGGGACCTCGGGGAGACCCGCCGAGACTTCTCGTCCCGAGGTCGCGGCATTCGCCGGGATGACGGGAGGTACGGATGATCTATTTCGAGGATCTCGAGATCGGGCGCGAGACCGAGTTCGGGCGCTACGAGGTGACCCGCGAGGAGGTTCTGGACTTCGCCCGGAAATACGACCCGCAGCCTTTCCACCTCTCCGACGAAGCCGCCGCCAAGACCCATTTCGGCCGGCTCGCCGCGAGCGGCTGGCATACCTGCGCGATGACCATGGCGGTCATCGCCCGGCGGGTGATGGACGAGGAGCAGGCCGGGCTCGGCTCGCCCGGGGTAGACGAGTTGAGGTGGCTGAGGCCCGTCTATCCCGGCGACACGCTCACCGTGAAGGGGCGAATCCTCGAGAAGACGCCGTCCCGCTCCAAGCCCGGGATCGGCTCGTTCAGGACCGAGACCGAGGTCACCAACCAGGACGGGGTGCCGGTGATGCGATTCACCTCGATCGTCCTGATCCGGCGGCGGCCTCCGGGCTGATCCGTCATCCCGGCGAAAGCCGGGACCCCAGGCCTGAAAGGCAATGCGGGTCTCCCCGAGGCCCTGGCTTTCGCCGGGATGACGAGCGCGTCAATTCCGCCGGTCGCGCCGGTTCTCGCGCCTCAGGCCGCGCGCGTCCTGCCGGCCTTCGCGGCGGAACTCGCGGCGGTCCTGGCGCCTGTCCTGGCGGAACTGCTCGCGGGTGACGGTGCCGTTGCGGAGGGCCTCGCGGTCCTGCACGCGCTCATCGCGGAACTCGGTGCGGTCGCCGCGGCGGTCCTGGCGGTAGTCGCGGTAATTGCCGCGCATCTCGCGCCGGTCCTCGCGCCATTCGCCGCGGTCCTGGCGCCACTCGCGGCGGTCGCTCCGATCCCAGCCGTCCCAGCGCTCCCAACGCCGGTCGTTCCAGTTGCGCGATCCGTAGCGGCCGCGGCGGCTTTCCCAATAGCGGCGGTGGTCGTCGTTCCAGCGGTGCGGGCGGCGGTAGCTGTCGTAGACGTAGATTCCGTAGCCGGGATAATAATAATTGCCGTACCAGCCGTACCACGGATCGGCGTAGCCGCTTGCGCGGCCGCGATAGCAATTGTCGTAATAGGGGTCGCAATAGCCGGCGCTGCCGTAGCCGACGGAGACTCCGCCATAGCCGTAGCCATAGTCGTCGTAGGTGGAGCAGGCCGAAAGGCCGAGCCCGGCGGTAAGGAGGATGGCGGCGTTTCGAAGGCTGAACAGGGGCATGCGACTCTCCCGAAAAAAGCGCTGACGGCCCGGAAAATCCGCTTTTCGGCGTGAACCGTCGGTGAATTCGTTAACCCTTTGGAAAGCAAAAGGTTGCGGGACCGACCGCCTCCCCATCGTCAGATGGGGAGGGGGACCGCCCGAAGGGTGGTGGAAGGGGTAAAGGACGCTGGCCTTGGCCGTCGCGTTTGAACCTGGGATCCCGGCGCCGGTTACCCCTCCACCATGCTTCGCATGGTCCCCCTCCCCACGCGGCGCATGGGGAGGCAAGTCACTCGCCTTCGAACTCCACCATTGCGTGAACGTCCATCCCCGCCTCGCGGAGCAGCGCTCCGCCGCCGAGCTCGGGCAGGTCGACGATGAACACCGCTTCGGTCACTTGCGCTCCCGCCCGGCGCAGGAGGCGGGCGGCGGCCAGCGCCGTGCCTCCGGTGGCCAGGAGATCGTCGGCGAGAAGCACCCTTTTCCCGGGCGCGCAGGCGTCGACGTGGATCGCGAGCCGGTCGGTGCCGTATTCGAGCGCATAATCCTCGGCGATCGTCGCTCCGGGCAGCTTGCCGTCCTTGCGGACGAGGAGGAGACCGGCGCCGAGCTTCCGGGCGAGCGCCGCGGCGACGACGAAGCCCCTCGCCTCGATCCCGGCGACGAGCTCGGGCGGGTCGCCGACCAGGGCGGCCAGCCGATCGATCGAGGCCGCGAACCCGCGCGGGTCGAGAAACAGGGTGGTGACGTCCCGGAACTGGATTCCCGGCTTGGGGAAATCCGGGACGGTCCGGATCAGCGACTTGAGGTCGGCATTCGCGTTCATCGTGGTCGTCATCGCCTCACCGTCATCCCGGCGACGGCCGGGATCCATGAACACCGCCGCATGAAACCTCGATGATCCGTGGTCATGGGTCCCGGCCTTCGCCGGGACGACGGCATTACCCCGCGATCCCGGCGTCGCGCTTGGCCTCGTCGCTCTTCGCCATGCTCTCGGGGTCGAGGGGCCCCGTCTGCCTCACCCGTCGGCTGGCGCCGCCGTGCCAGATGTTCTGGTAGGCGAGATAGGCAAGGATCGTGGCGAAGATCAGGAAGATCAGGGTCGCCCAGCCCGCGGCCTTGCGGTTCTCGAGCTTGGGCTCGGCCGTCCAGGCGAGGAAGGCGCTGACGTCCTTCGCCATCTGGTCGGCGCTGGGGTTGGTGCCGTCCGCGAAGGTGACCTGGCCGTCGCGCAGCGGCGGCGGCATGGCGATGTTGAGGTTGGGGAAGACGGGATTGTAATGAAGCCCCGGCCCCGGCCGGTTGTCCTTGGGCAGGTTGGCCGGAGGGTTGCGATAGCCGGTCAGAAGCGAAGCGACATAGGCGGGGCCGCCGTGGCGCGCCTTTGTGATCAGCGAAAGGTCGGGCGGCATCGCATTGTTGTTGGCGGCGCGCGCGGCGATCTCGTTGGGATAGGGACTTGGGAACTTGTCGGCGGGCAGCGCCTTGCGGGTGCTCGCCTCGCCGGTCTTGGCGTCGGTGGAAGGCACCTCGATCTGCCACTTGTCGGCGATCGCCTCGATCTCCTCCTCGACATAGCCGAGATCCTCGAGGTTGCGGAAGGCGACGAAGCCGAGGCCGTGGCAGGAGGCGCAGACCTCCTTGTAGACCTGGAAGCCGCGCTGAAGCTGCGGCCGGTCGTATTTGCCGAAGGGCCCGTCGAACGAGAAGGCGATGTCGCGCGGCTCCTCGTGGAAGCGGTGCTCGACGCTCTCGTGATGCTCTTCGGTGAGATAGGCCTTGACGCCCCAGCCGAGCGACCAGGTGGCGACCAGCACGAAGCCGAGACCGATGAGGATGCCGAGCAGGCGGACCATGTGTCGTCTTTCCCTTATTCAGCCGCGGTGGCCGGCCGGACGCCGGAAAGGTCCACGGGCGCCGCCTCTCGTTCCTCCCCGTGAAGCACCGATTCCGAGATGGAATTGGGCAGCGGCAGGGTGCGCTCGGTCCAGCTCAGGATGGGCAGGATGATCAAGAAATGGGCAAAGTAATAGATCGTGGCGACCTGGCTGATCATGACATAGGGCTGTTCGGCCGGAAGGCCGCCGCACCAGCCGAGGATGACGATGTCGAGCATCAGGATCCAGAAGAACTGGCGGAAACGCGGTCGGTAACTGCCCGAGCGGACCGGCGAGGGATCGAGCCAGGGCAGGAAGAAGAGCAGGATGATCGAGCCGAACATCGCGATCACGCCCCACAGCTTCGCCTCCAGGATGAAATCCTCGGTGAAGGCGCGAAGGATCGCGTAGAAGGGCCAGAAATACCATTCGGGCACGATCTCGGCCGGAGTCGCGAGCGGGTTGGCCGGGATGTAATTGTCGGCATGGCCCAGATAATTGGGCGCGAAGTAGGTCACCGCCGCAAGCAGGATCAGGAACACTCCGAGCCCGAATCCGTCCTTCGCGGTGTAATAAGGATGGAAGGGCAAGGTGTCCTGCGGCCCCTTGACGTCCACCCCGGTCGGGTTGCCGGAGCCGGGAATGTGAAGCGCCCAGATGTGGAGGATGATCACCCCAGCGATCACGAAGGGCAGCAGGTAATGGAGCGAGAAGAAGCGGTTGAGCGTCGCCTGGTCCGGAGCGAAGCCGCCGATCAGCCAGGTCTGGACCGGCTCGCCGATCAGCGGGATGGCGCCGAACAGGCCGGTGATCACCTTGGCGCCCCAGAAGCTCATCTGCCCCCAGGGAAGCACATAGCCCATGAACGCGGTCGCCATCATCAGAAGCAGGATGACGAGCCCGAGCATCCAGACGAGTTCGCGCGGCGCCTTGTAGGAGCCGTAATAGAGGCCGCGGAAGATGTGGATGTAGGTGACGATGAAGAAGAAGCTGGCGCCGTTGGCGTGAAGGTAGCGCAGCAGCCAGCCCTGGTTGACGTCGCGCATGATATGCTCGACCGACGCGAAGGCCTGGGCGTCCGAGGGGACGTAATGCATCGCCAGGATGATCCCGGTGACGATCTGGATCATCAGGGCGATCCCGGCCAGGACTCCGAAATTCCAGAAGTAATTGAGGTTGCGCGGCACCGGATAGCCGCCGCCGACGGCGCCGTAGACCAGACGGGGAAGCGGCAGGCGCTGATCCAGCCAGCGCATGAAGCCGTTCTTGGGACGATATTCCTCAGCCCATGGGAAGCTCATCTTATGCCACCTCGCCGACGGTCACGACCGTGTCGGTTTTGAAGAAATATTCCGGCACTTCGAGATTCTTGGGAGCCGGCCCCCTGCGGATCCGGCCCGCGACGTCGTAGTGTGAGCCGTGGCAGGGGCAGAAATAGCCGCCGAACTCGCCCTTGTTCTCGCCTTCCGCGACTCCGAGCGGGACGCAGCCCAGATGGGTGCACACGCCCATGGTGATCAGCCATTGCGGCTTGCCCTCGGCGGTGCGCTGGGCGAGCGACTGCGGATCGCGAAGGTCGCCCGGCATCTGCATGCCCTGGGCGATCTCGGGCTTGGTCAGGTGCCGGATGAAGAGCGGCTGCTTGCGGAAGATCGTCTTGATCGCCTGGCCGGGCTGGATCGCCGAGAGGTCGACCTCGATCGAGGCCAGGGCGAGCACGTCGGCCGACGGGTTCATCTGGTTGACCAGTGGAAAAAGCGTGACGGCCGCACCGACTCCGGCGACGCTCACCGCCGCGATGTTGATGAAGTCGCGCCGCCTCATGGACGCATCGGACGCGCCGTCCGGGCCAGAGCCCAGCGTCCCGTCGCTGTGTTCAACCGTCGCCATAATGTCCTTCAGCGCTTCGAACAGGAATGCCCGGGAAGGAAAAGCCCGCGCAACGCCGCGCCAGTGGGATAGGAAGCCTCCCCTGAGCGGCTTGGCGCGCCTGATAGACGCGTGGGCGCCGGTTTGCCAACCGTCATTTTGTATTCCCGCCGAGCGGCCGGCGGGCTAGGGCAGGTCATGCGCGCCGTCCGCCGCCAACCCGCTCATGCCGGTGATGCCGGCACACTCGTCAAGCTGGCGGCCGTCGCCCTGGCCTTCTGTTCCGGAAGCGTCGGGGCCGCCGCCCCTGTGGGCATTGGCACATTGTCCAACGAAATGTCCCCCCGGGTGTCGCGCTGCCTGATCCGGCGCGATCCGGCTTTGGTCGGCCGCTGGCTTCGAACCCTGCCCGGATCGCCCGAAGAAAGCCGGCTCGTGCGGAGCGCCGAATCCGGATTCACGGCCTGCTTCCAGCCCTATGGAGCGGCGGCCCACTGGCGGCCCGTCTATGACAAAGCCGGCATGCGGGCGGGTCTCGTCCGCGCTTTGCTTCAGGCGCGGCGCGGCGAACTGCCCGCCGATCCCCCTCCCGAGGCCGCCGCGCCCTGGTATTCGGGGCTTCCGGCCGCGCCGGAGTCCGCGCCGTCGATCGTCGCCGCCCATCTCGGCACCTGCCTCGCCAGGAAGCATTGGCGCAACGTCCTTGCGCTCATCAAAGCCGTCGATCCGAAGACCGAAAATCTCGATTTCGCGGTGACCTGGAGGGTCGAGTCCGCATTCAAGCGCGAGCAGGCGGCGGTGAACTCGGAGCTCGCGAAGATGATTCCATCGGTCGCCGGCTGCGTTCCGGCAGGGGCCAAGCTCAGGATCGAGCGTCGGCGCCTGCGCAGCCTGGTCGAGGAAGCGGCCTATCACATGATCGAGGGCGGTGGCCCGGGCGCCGCGGAGGGCTCGGCCCGCCCGGCGGGTGAGCCGTCCTGACAATTGCCGGCCTCGCGACCGGCAACGAGCCCCCACGATGCGCCTAGCCCTCTACCAGCCCGACCAGGCCGGCAACGTCGGAACCATCCTCCGCCTTGGCGCCTGCCTCGGTGTGGCCGTCGACCTAATCGAGCCCTGCGGCTTTCCCTTCTCCGACCGGGCACTGAAGCGGGCGGGAATGGATTATGCTGAGTTGGCGGCGGTGAGCCGGCATTCCGGGTGGGAGGCGTTCGAGGCGGGGCTTGCGGGGCGGCTGGTGCTGTTCACGACGGCGGCGGGCGCCCTGCCCCTCCCCCAGGCGGGGTTCGAGGCGGGCGACACGCTGCTCTTCGGCTCCGAGAGCCGGGGCGTGCCGGAGGGGGTGCATTCGCGGGCCGACCTCAGGGTTCGGATCCCTCAGATTGCGGGGACTCGCTCCCTCAATCTGGCCGTGGCGGCCGGAATCGGACTGGCGGAGGCGCTTCGCCAGACGGGGACGTGGCCAGCGGCGTAGGCGCGTAGCCGATTGGTAGGCTTGCGGTGCGCTTTGCCGGCCGGTCAGCGTCATCCCGGCAAAGGGCGGGATGACGCCCCAACTGTGCGACAATTGCCCGACTGGAACGTTGAAAGGGCATGAGCGACGAGATCGGCGATCTGCGCCTTCGAATGGAGCAAGCCGCGGCTGCGATGGACTTCGAGGAGGCCAGGCGCCTTCGCGACCGGATCGCTCTGATCCGCGGCGGAGCGAGCCGGGAGGAGGCGGAGAGCGCCGACACGTCCGGGGTGATCCGGCAGCAGCCGGGGCGGATGGGGCTCGGCACCAGCCAGCAGCGAGTCACGCCTCCGGCGGGCTGGACTCCGCCGCCCAAGCCCGACCCGATGACCCGCGGGCGCTCACGCCGCAGGGGCAGGCCCTAGGCTGTATCGCCATTAAGAGGGCTTATTCGAGCATTCATCCCTCTCCCCGGCGGGGAGAGGGGGTTTGAAGCGAGCCCGTCATTGCGAGCGCAGCGAAGCAATCCAGCCCGGCCTTGGAGACCCGCCGGAGTGCCGAGTCCCCGCCGCGAAGCGCCAGTTTATCCTGGGCGCCGCCGCCGGCGGCGTCGAAGGTCTCCCCACAATGACGCCCGGGGTCGGCAAAGCGGGAGTGGGGGACGACCGATCCGGCCGTCCCCTGCCCCGTTTATCTCTCCAGGAGCTGCTTGAGCCGCTCGAGGTCCTGCCTCGCCTGGGCTCCGGGCTCCCTCTGGAACAGCTTGGCGACGACCCGGCCGAGGGCGCCGGCCGGCGGGTCGTAGGAGATGGTGGCTCGGACGTTGGTGCCGCGCCCGTCCGAAGTCTCGATGAACTCGACCCGGCCGCGATTGGGCACGCTCGCGCCTTCTTCCGACTTCCAGGCGATCAGCCGGCCCGGGATGTCCTCGGTGACGAGGCTGTTGAACTCGACGCTGGTCCCGGCCGGAGCCTTGACCTTCCAGTGCGAGCGGACCTCGTTGAGCTTGGTCACCGACTCGATATTGTCCATGAACTGGGGGAGATTCTCGAAGTCGCGCCAGAAGTCGTAGATCTGGTGCGGGGGCCGGTTGACGATCACCGATTCCTCGACGGTGGTGCTTTCGTCGCGCGTCGAACCCGACGCCCGGCCGGCGAGCATGAACGGCACGGCGGCTCCGACGATCGCGCCGGCAAGCGCGGCGCCGGCCACCATGGCCGCGCTCGGTCGGGTCTCGATAATCTCGATCTCGCGATGGCTGGAGCCGGTGCTCTCCCGCCACTCGTCAGGCCGGTAGCCGCCGGCGCCGCCGCCAGCGCTCATTCCGGTGCTCGTGCCGGCGCCAACGCCGGTGACGCCGCCGCCGGTGGTGGTGGGGGTCGCGGTGGTCGCGCCGGCGCCCTCGGGGAGGGAGGTCGAATCTCGAGTCATACATTGTCTCCATCTGGCCGAATCGAACGGGAGCAACCGAATTGCGGCCGCCATCGATCCGCCAAACGGCGCAGGAAACGCTGCGTTCCCGGGCGCTTGCGTAATTGCGCCGGAAGGTTCCGGCGGCCCGCCGCTCGGAGCGGAGCCCATGAGCGCGCTTGCAAGTCGGGGCCCCGGGCGGCATCGCCGGCCCAATGATCGAGCTCGACGACGAACAGCAAAGCGCCCGCACCTGGTTCGAGTCGCTTCGCGACCGGATCAGCGCCGAATTCGAGTCGATCGAGCGCGAGGCCGGAAGCGCGGCGGCGTTCGACTACACGCCCTGGCAGCGCCTCGATCCCGACGGCTCGCCCGGCGGCGGCGGGGTGCGCGGGCTGATGAAGGGCGCGGTGTTCGAGAAGGTTGGAGTGAACGTCTCCACCGTCGCCGGGCGCTTCAGCGAGGATTTCGCGGCGACCATCCACGGCGCCGGCGAGGATCCGCGATTCTTCGCCACCGGGATCAGCCTCGTCGCCCACATGGCCAACCCGCACGTCCCGGCGGTCCACATGAACACCCGGTTCCTGGTCACCACCAGGCGCTGGTTCGGAGGCGGCGCCGACCTCAACCCGCCCATCCCTTACGAGGAGGACACGGCCGAATTCCACGCCCGCCTTCGAGCCGCCTGCGCCGCCCACGATTTGACCTTCTACGAACGCTTCTCGAAATGGGCGCAGGACTATTTCTACATCCCCCATCGCGGGGTCCACCGCGGGGTCGGCGGGATCTTCTACGACCATCTCGAAGGCCCGTTCGAGCCGAGCTTCGCCTTCACCCGGGACGTCGGCGAAGCGTTTCTCGACGTCTTCCCGCGG
Source organism: Allosphingosinicella sp. (assembly GCA_036388065.1). Classification (GTDB taxonomy): domain Bacteria; phylum Pseudomonadota; class Alphaproteobacteria; order Sphingomonadales; family Sphingomonadaceae; genus Allosphingosinicella. The sequence continues at coordinate 20,763 of DASVSP010000064.1, read as the reverse complement.
CTGGTCCGGAGGCGCATGGCCACCCCCTTCGACCAGTCCGACAAAGCGAGGCAGCTCGAATGGCGCGGCCGCTACGCCGAGTTCAACCTCGTCTACGACCGCGGGACCCTGTTCGGGCTTCGAACCGGAGGCAATGTCGACGCGATCCTGATGAGCCTTCCGCCGACGGCGACCTGGAGCTGACGGCCGGTACGGAGCCAAGCCGGCGATGCTGCGTTGAGCCGGCACATAAAACGGAGGAATTACATGCGAACGATTGCACTGGCCGCTGTGGCCCTCGCCCTTTCGGCCTGCGGTGGCGGCGAAAGCGGCAACTCCGCGGAGGGCGCCAACACCCTCGGCACCGACAATCTGATGATGGACGAGAATTCGATGATGGACGCCAACGCGTCAATGAACGGCGCGGGCATGGGCAGCGCCGGCGGAATGGACGCCAACGTCTCGACCGACGCCTCGGCCGAGAACATGCTGATGCAGCAGGATGCGACCAGCAACGACGCCGATACCAACCTGGCCAACGGCCTTTAAGCCTACCTGAGCTGCTATCACGCAGGCAGCGAAGGGGGAGCGCCCGCCGAAAGGCGGGCGCTCCTTCCTTGCGGCCAGGCGCTCGCCCCGGCTCGAGCGCGATCGCTTCCGGTCGACTCCGTCATTGCGAGCGAAGCGAAGCAATCCAGAGCGCTTTCGAGACCCCTGGATCGCCGCCTGGGAAGGGATTCCATGACGATCACCATCACCGCGTTCGAATCCTCCCCCGACGAGGGCCAGGGCATGGCGCGCGACATGCGCGTTCGCTGGGCGTTCGAGGAAGTGGGCCGGGCCTACGACGTCCGCCTCGTCTCGTTCGAGGCGATGAAGCGGCCCGAGCATCTCGCTCTCCACCCTTTCGGCCAGATCCCCACTTATGAGGAAGGCGAGCTCGCCTTGTTCGAATCGGGCGCGATCGTCCTCCACATCGCCGAGCGGAATCCGGGCCTGCTGCCCGACGATCCCGATGCACGGGCCCGGGCCGTCGCCTGGATGTTCGCCGCGCTGAACACGGTCGAGCCTCCCATCGTCGAGCTCGAGGCGGCCGGGATCCTCGAAGGCGCCGAGCCCTGGTTCGAGCAGCGCCTGCCGCTGCTCCGCGATCGGGCCCGAACCCGCCTCCGCCAGCTCGCCGCGCGGCTCGGCGATTCCGAGTGGCTCGACGGCGGCTTCAGCGCCGCCGACCTGCTGATGGTGACCGTGCTTCGGCGGGTGGAGGATACCGGCCTGCTCGAAGCCTTTCCCGCCCTTTCCGCCTATATCGCGCGAGGCGAGGCGCGCCCCGCCTACGAGCGCGCGTTCGCCGCCCAGCTGGCGGTGTTCGAGGCGAATGCCGCGGACGGCGGGCGAGGCCCGGCCTCGGCCTGATCGCCTAAGTTTCGCCCACCCGTCATTGCGAGCGAAGCGAAGCAATCCAGAGCGGACGTCCGAGGCCCGTGGATTGCCGCGTCGCTGCCGCGAAGCGGCAGTTTATCCTGAGCGCCGCCGCGAGGCGGCGTCCAAGGGCTCCTCGCAATGACGGGGTCAAGCAAGGACCCACGACGTTTCGCGCCGGGTCTCCTCCCCGAGCGGAGCTCGGGGAGGAATGACGGCCTGTTACCTTTCCGAAGCCGCGCGGATCGCCGCGGCTACCGCTGCGCTGGCAGTGTGATGCACCATATGGCCCGCCCCCTCGACGATCAGAAGCTCGGCCTGCGCAAGCGACTCGGCGAGCCGCTCCGACTGGTCCTGAGTGCTCACCACCTTGTCGCCGTCGCCCGCGATCAGGGTCACCGGAAGGGTCAGGCCGGTCAGGCGAGGCGCAAGCGACGCCGCGGCCGGAACGATCAGCGCCGCTTCCGCCGCGGCCGCCCGGATCTGCGACGGACGAAGGGTCATCTCGAAGGGGAAGTCCTTCTCCCACCCGTCCGACACCGGAGCGGGGCCGAAGATCTGGCCTTCCAGGGTCGGCCTCATCGCCGCTCCGATCAGTGGCGAGACCGTGTAGCGGATCGCATCCCCAATTCCGGGGATTGCGGGTGGAGAGCCGAGGACGGCGTCGAGCCTCGCCGAGGGATAATAATAACCGCCGAGCAGGACGAGGGACCCGACGACCTCCGGATGGTTCAGGCCGATTTCCGCGGCGACCATGGTTCCGAAGCTGTGCCCGACGATCGTCGCCTCGCCGCAGCCCAGCGCCGCCAGGGCCTTCGCGATCAGCCGGGCCTGCGCCGCCGGAGTCCAGACCGTCGACCGCGGCCGCTCGCTGTGGCCGAAGCCCGGGCGGTCGAAGGCGATGACCCGGTTTGTTTTCGCAAGCGCGTCGAACACTCCGGAGGCGAGCCAATCCTGGATCATGGTCGCGTTGCCGTGGAGAAGGACGATGAGCGGCCCGCTTCCCCGCTCGAGATAATGAAGGCGCACGCCGTCGACCTCGACGAAGCTGCCCACCGGCGGATTGGACTCCTCCGCCCGCCGCGCCCGGACGGCGTTGAACGCCGCCGCCCCGACCGCGGCGGCGCCCGCGGCGCCGGCGCCCCATTTCCACAGGGATCGGCTCGCGCCTGCGGAAGTCTTTTCGAGCGCGCGATCGGGAACGGGGGAATTGCTCATGGACATGCTCACCTTGGAGGGGGGCGCCGCTGGGGCTTCAAAGGTCAACGTGCTGCGCTGCACAATGGTTGCCTGCAAATTGCCCGTCAGGCTTCGAACCCTCATTTCGTCATTCCGGCGAGGCCGGAACCCATGAACACCGTCCGGCCCCGTTCGCCTGCCTGGCAAACCCGGATCCGAGATCTTTTTGATCCGGACAGGCCTTCCGCTCCGTTGTTTTCGCCGCCGGCCTGCCCATATCGCTCGAACAGGAGGAGGGGTTCAACGGTGCCGACGACGGCGCAGGATCGGACGACCAAGGGGCCACTCGCGGCTCTCCTGATCCTCTTGAGCCTCTTTCTCGGCTCCGCCACCTCCGCGGCGGCCGCCGACCTTGGAGGACCCGCGACCCGCCTGGGCTCGAGCCGAGGCGGACCTGCGGCGGCTCTACTCTCCGCCGGAACCCGAAACCCGCTTGATGACGAGGCTCGCGGCCCCGACTCCGGCTCTGCGATTCCGCCGCCGACCATTCCCGGAATAGTCACCGAGCCCCTTTGGACCCGGCCGGGCGCCCGATTCACCGCTGGCCAGGCCGCCGAGCCGCGGCTCCCGCCGAGCGCCTCCTACCGGGCAAGGGCCCCTCCGGCATTCTGAGCGGCCGCGGCGGCGCGGCCTTTCAGAACCTGAAAACTGCCTTCGCGGCAGACCCTTCTCAGCTGGAGAAAAACCATGTCGTCCACGGCCTACAGACTCACGCACATCCACCGCCGCCTCGACGAGGCGATCAGCCGGGAAATGACCCGGCGCCTTCCCGACAGCCTGAAGCTGCTTCGGATGAAGAAGCTGCGCCTGGCCGTCAAAGACCGGCTGACCGCGTTGACGCGGCGCACCGCGGCGGCCTGAGCGAGCCCACCCCCTCCCCGGGTCCGGCCCGGGGAGGGGGACCGCCGGCGGATTTCCGGCGCGCCGCTGGAGCGGGGGACGGCGACTCGTTTCGCGAAAGGACAATGCACCGGCCTCCGGTCCACGCTTGGGAAACCGTCCCCGGCCGTCCGCTCCGAAACCACGCCCGGGTCGCGCGGAAGCCGGCGTGACGGACGTCACGGACGCGTCTTCGACGACGCTTCACTGAAAGGGCGTTGCGGCTTGAGCCGCCCTCGGGAAGGAACGTCGACATGCCTGAAGGTCTCGATCGGATTCCGACGGTGCTGCCGGCGCTGCGCGTCGGCATGGTCGGTGCCCGGGTTCATGTCTGGCAGTCCTTCCTGCGCGGGCGCGGTTTCGACCCGGGGCCCGCGGACGGGCAATTCGGCCAAAAGACCCGCAACGCCACCATCGCCTATCAGACCCGCTATCGCCTGGCGCCGGACGGAGTGGTCGGGCAGCTGACGCTTCTGAAGGCCGCCTCCCAGGGGTTCGAGCTGGCCGAGCAGCCGCGCGACGACGAGCGCGGGTCCAACTTCCCGTCGCCGCCGGCTTTCGCGCCCCTGGTGACGAATCGGGAGCGTGCCCGGCTGTTCGGAGAATTCGACTTCGTCCCGGCGCCGACGCGGGAGGAGCCGGATGCGGTGCGCATCCTGGGAAACTGGGAACGTCAGAACGTCGTCAAGGTCACGGTGCCTCAAATCCAGGGAGTCCAGGGGGCCAGGGGCCGGGATTACATCTGGTTCCACCGGCTGGGCGCCCGGCAGCTTCAGGCCCTGTGGAGCGCCTGGGCCTCGGCCGGGCTGCTCGACCGGGTGCTCACTTACGAAGGCTCGTTCAATCCCCGGTTCGTCAGGGGCAGCACCGTCAACCTCAGCAATCATGCCTTCGCCAGCGGCTTCGACATAAATTATCGCTGGAACAAGCTGGGGCAGCGCCCGGCCCTGGTCGGCGAGAGGGGCAGCCTGAGAGAGCTCGTGCCGATCGCGAACGAGCACGGCTTCTACTGGGGCGGTCACTATTCGGGCCGAAAGGACGGAATGCATTTCGAGCTCGCCTACCTGCAGGGCGCCTGACCGGTCGATCTGCCCGGTCGGCCTTATGTCGGCGAACGAGATGTCGGCGAGAGTCGAGAGGAGACGGCGATGGCTTATGGCGCATTGAAAGCGGAAGTGAAGAATCGCGGACGGCCGCCGGATTCCTTCCTCGACGAGCTGATCGCGTGGGGCCTGGACGCGCCTGACGAGATTTTCGCTCGCAACGAGGACCACGACATCTACGCCTCGGTGCGCGCGGTGCTCGGACCCTGGCGCGATATCCTCCACCGGCGAGCGGCGATGCTGGAAGTGATGCGCGTTCTTGCAGGCTTCGAATCTTCCTGGAGATGGACCGAAGGACGGGACGTCACCAACTCGACGTCGGTGACTCCCGCCACCATCGAGGCCGGCGCCTGGCAAGTGAGCGCGAATTCGATGAGCTTCGGGCCGGAGCTGAAAGCGCTGGTCGTCGGACGGGTGGGCTCCGCGGACGGCTCCGCCTTTCAGGCCGCGATGAAGTCGGATCATCCGCTCGCGATGGAATATGTCGCTCGGCTGCTTCGGCGAACGGTCAATCATCACGGGCCGGTGAAGCGGCACGAGATCGATGCCTGGCTGAGCAAGGACGCCGTGGAGGAATTCATCGACTGCCTGACCCGCTGACCCGCTGACCCGGCCCCGTCTCCTCGACGTCCGACAAGCGGCGGCCGTGGCGAGCGCGCCTGGATCGGCCTGCCGCTTCGCCCGCACGGCCGCGCCGCGCTCGCCTGAGTCAGGCGTTTCTCACGCCGCGGCGGCGAGCGCGTCCGAGGCGAGGTAGCGCTCGTAGCCCGCGAAGTTGAAGCTTGCGAGATATTCGGCCTGCATTTCGGGAGTCAGGACCTCGATCATGAAGCTTCCTTCGACCCAGACCTCGATGACCCGGAAAGGCCCGCGCGAGCAGATTTTCGCCGGCGCTCCGAACCGCCTGGCAATGCCCTTCACGTCGCCCATCGCGAGCTCGGTCGCGATCGCGGCGTGGACCGGCCCGCTGCGCGAAGGCCGTCCGCGACGGGACTGGGCGCCTGACGCCCCGTCGCCCTCGTAAAGCTCGGTCCCGATCGGATAGACCTCGATCGCGCTTCCGCGCTCGTCGCCCGCCATCGCGATCCAGCTTCCCTCCGCCACCGGCGGAAACGGATAGGCTCGGCCGCCCCAAAGCTCGGCGATCAGCATCGCCGCCTGCCGCGGCCGCTCGGCCGCAATCGAAATATGAAAAAGCATCGCAATCCTCCGTGGAGCCGGGCTTGGGCCGTTGAAGGGACGGTGGTGGTCCCGCAATGTCGCGGCCCGATGTCGCCATGGTCGGCAAATCGTTCCGATTGTGACCGGCCGACCGGGATGACGGCTCCGGTATCGGGGCTTTTCCCGAAGGCTTTGCCGCACGGAGAGGGACATCGCTTTGTGCGATGGAAAGTCTCGAGAGCAGCGGATAGACTGTTCCGGCAGAGGGCAGGAGCGAGGTTGCGATGCGGTCTAATTTACTCATTCCATGTGGGATGCTGAAGACGGACTGGCTGGTCACGACTACTCCGAGAGGAATTTCTACACTGCGGATTGGGGTCAGAATGCCTTCATCTGGATCGCTGGAGAGGAGCCGCACGCCTGTTTCCATATAAACTTGGAAGGAACGATGTTTCGGCAGCGCGAGCGCGAGGATGAGGGCGGCGGAGTATCCGGGGTTCACCTGGGCGAAGCACATCTGGCGTTTGATGCTTCCATGCTGCGACCGGCCAGCGAAGGCCTGCAACAGGGAGACATTGTTATCACCCGTCGGGGCGCCGCTCTGGCCTGCGAAGGGCTGCGCCCGCACGTACGCCCGGTACCGGTGCAGTTTGCACGCGCGCAGACCCCCTCGGACGTCCCCTATGACGTGATTTGCAGTCACTGGTCGCTGTTTCTCCGCGACGTCGACGGCGATTTGAAACCCTACTTTCAGCGCCGCATGGATTAGCGGGCTCGAGCTTCCACATGTTGTCTGAAGACACTCCACAGATAGTCCGCGGCGCGACCCGGGTCGAGGAGGCCTTCCGGACTTCGCGCGTATCTGGCCATGCCGCCCGGCTTGAACCCGATGCCCGCTTCGGACGCTTCAAGAGAAAGCCATTCATTCATGCTGCCCCTTGAGGCCGCATCGAAGCTGAGACAGAGCGAGTCGCCGAAATGCGGTGCACCCGTGAATATTCTGCACGTACCGACTTTCTTGCCGGCGAAATAAACGGTGGAGATGAAGCTTTGGCTATCCACTCGTTCGAAATCTGCCTCGACTGCGGGATCGGCGGATTCCAGATCCTCCAGATTTTTCGAAAACGAAGCTGCGACCGTTTCGAACGCATCCTTCAGATAGCGATCCCTGTCGCGGTCGGTGACCCGGTGCGGCAGCAAGCCCGAGGTCGATCGCCTCGTCGGCCCGGTGGGCGGGCGAATATTCGGAACGGCCGAGGAGGTAGCCCCGCGCTCGGGTGGCCGCACTGCAGCGCTGCTCCCGTGGATGACCAACTCGCGAATTGCTCCGGCGGCATCATCGAAGGCTTCATCGGCATCTGGCCATTTTGTTACGGGCTTCCCGTCTTTGGGAACGGCCAGAAAACTCGAAAGCGTCATTCCGTCGCCTACGGGGACGTTCTGCCACTGGCATGGACGAAGGATGACCGCCACGACCTTCGCGCTACCCGAACGCTGGCGGGCGAAAGCGCGCCGCATCTCCTCCTCGTAGCAATATTCCGAGTTCAGGAATGCAGCGCTGACCAGCAGGATGACAAGGTCAGAGGAGGCGAGTTCGCTTTGGATATGTTCGTCGAGATGGTCGCCCGGTTTGAGCATCCGGTCGTGCCAAACGCTGATCAGTCCCTCACGCCGCAGCGGGGCGAGATGCTGTACGAACTGTTCCTTCAGGCCCTCGTCCGCGTGCGTGTAGGAGATGAAAGCCGTTGTCATTGGAATCGCTTACCTCCTGATCAGGCGGAAGCCAACGGACTCAGGGTCTAAGCCGAGTTCCTCCGGTCCGGCCAAGCTGCTAGCTTGGCGCGATGCTGCTGCTGCTCGCCCTGGCCGTCATCGGCTTCGCCGCCGCCTTTCATCTCCATTGGGCGTTGGGCGGCCGCCTCGGCTATTCCGTGTCGCTGCCCCAGCGCCCCGACGGAACTCCGGTGATGGCGCAGCGCCTTTCATGGTGGCGCCCCGCGGCCGGGGCCGTGGCGCTCGGACTCGCCGCGCTCGCCTTGCTCCTCATCGCCGATGCCGGCCACCTGGCCCTCCCGCTGCCGCCGAGCCTCACCCGAACCGCGCTACTCGTCACCGGAGCCGCGTTCGTCGCCCGGGCGCTCGTTCCCAACCGCTACGTCGGCTTTTGCAAGTCCCTGCGGACCACCCGCTGGGCCCGGTATGACACTCGCCTCTACAGCCCCCTCTTCCTCGTCCTCGGCCTCATCCTTCTGACTTCGGCCCTGGAGCGCTGAGATGACCCTTACCCCCCTTCCCGCGGGCCATGTCGGCGCGGTCGTCACCTATCTCGAGATGACGAATCGGCCACCGCGTCGCCCACTTCCCGGCTCGCCGCTTCGCCTCGAGCGCTGGCGCGCCCCCGAGCCCGGCCGGTACCGCCTGCTGTTCGAGCGGGTCGGGGCGCGCTGGCTGTGGTACTCCCGCCTCGCCATGGACGACGGGCGTCTCCGGCTGGAGATGGCCGAAGTCCATGCCGTCGTCGACCGGGCCGGGATCGAGGTCGGGATGGTCGAGCTCGACTTGCGGGCTCGGAGCGAGGCGCTGATCCGGTTCCTCGGACTCGTCCCGGAGCTCGCCGGCAAGGGCCACGGCGCCTGGCTGCTCGCCAGCACGCTCGCTCTCGCCTGGCGGCCCGGAGTGGAGCGGGTCTTGGTCAACACCTGCACGCTCGACCATCCGGCCGCGCTCAAGGCCTATCTCAACGCCGGCTTCACGGCCGTGAAGCGCGCCTTCGAGAGCTTTCCCGATCCCCGCCTCGCCGGACTACTGCCGCCCGGCTCCGCGCCTCAGCTGCCGCTGGTCGGTGAACCGGCCAGCTGAACGTAGATTCGCGCGACCAGGCAGGTGACGAAGACTCCGACCGCCGCGGTCGCCAGCGAGCTCAGGAGCAGGTGGATCACCGCCGAGAGCGAGCGCGGCTCGATCGGCCCGCTGAGCAACGTGATCGCGAGTCCGAACACCGAGCGTGCGGCGAGCATGACGATGACCGCGACGAGCCCCATCAGCAGAGCGAAGCCGACCAGCTTCCAGAAGTGGCCGGCGGTCAGCCTCCAGCTCCGGGCGATCGAGCGAAGCGGACCGAGATCCTCGAAGGCGACCACCGGCGTGATCACCATCAGCCGGGCGGCGATCGGAAGAGCGACGATCGCGAAGGCCGCGGTGACCAGGAACATGGCGCTCTGGGTTTCGGGCGAAGGGGTCGGCACGAGGAGATGCTCCGGCCGAAGCCCGCTTGCGGCGACGACCGGAACCAGGATCAGGCCGGTCGCGAGGATGGCCAGGGCCGCGATCGCGGCGATCACCCAGACCCGGCGGAAAGCGCGCCGCATCCCGGCGCCGACGACGTTTTCCCGTCCTGTGGCGAGCGCCGAGATGGCGAGCGAGCCGGCGAGGTTGAGGAGGAGCGCGATCAGCGGAAGAAGCGCCGGGATCGCGCCGCCGCCCGCCTCTCCCGGCGCTGGCGCGAAGGCCTGGGCGACGACGCTTGGAAGCACGATCAGCGCCGCTGCGACCGTGAACAGCGGTCCGAAATTGCGCCGAGCGAAGCCCGCCGCCTCGTTCCACGCCTCGTTCATCGACAGTGCCGCCATTCGATCTTCTCCAGTCCGCCGGCTTATGAGCATGGCCGCGGCCGCGCGCAATCTCGGATCTCGCCCGGGCGATGCAATGGCCGCCCGCTCACCCGGCCCCCTTCCCGGGCGCCCCCTTCCCGGCCGCCCCTTCCCCGGGCGCGCCCTTCCCAGGGGGCAAGCCAATGGTGACCCCCAGGTTTCGAAGCTTGCGGTCGAGCAGCTCGATCGCCTCCTCGAACGGCCATCGCTGCTGGCGGCCCTTCCCCACCTGCCTCGGCCCCAAGCCGCCCGCCCCCGCGCCCCCAGCGGGCGAGCAGCCTCAATTCTAAACAGGTCGCGCCTGCCTCCCCCATCCGCGACCCGGGACGCGATCCTCTCCCGATCCATCACCTCCCTTATAAGGCGGCCGCCTTATAAGGCAGTCGATTTCCGGATTTGAGTGGCGCGGCGGGGCTGGCCCCTCCGCCTGGAATGCCGAATAGTCCGCGAATTGACTTGCTTCGCGTTCGAATCGAGGGGCTTTGCGGTGGCGACGGTCTTTCGGATCGACCGGCCGGCTTCCCCGACGGCGGGGAAAGCGGGTCGGGCGGCGGCGGGGCGTCGGCTCGAGTGCGACCGGCTCCGTGACGACCCGGGAGGACTGAAAAAAATGAGACTGGCCGCCCTGATGATTTTTTCATCGGCCCTCGGCGCCTGTGCCGCCTCTACGGTCGACGTGAGGAGCCGCGCACCGCTCCGGACATATGCGAGCGCCGGTTCACCGTCGGCCATAAGCCGGTGTCTCGTTCAACGAGTCCGGGGTGCGTCGGTCGTTCCCGACGGCACGGAGTCGATGGTCGACGTTCAAAACCGCGCCAGCCGCCCCTCGGTCGCCTGGGAGATCGCCGCGACGAGGACGGGCTCCCTCATCACCGTGTGGAGCTCGAACCCACGCGCCCCGGGCGTAGCCCAAGCCGAAGCCTGCTTCTGATCCCGCCGAGCCAAGCCGCCCGGATACATATGGTCTGGTGACCGCGGCTCACTTTGGACGCTGCCTCGACGCCTCAGGCGCTCTGATCGCAGGTTGTACCGTGAATGGCCCGGCTACTACAACCCAACTGAAGCCGCATCGATCACATCTGGCTCGCCATCCCTGGTCTGGCGGGGCGAAAGGCTTGGTGGCGATTACGACTTCGAATGGCGGACCAGCTCCAGCGACACTTTTCCGAACCAAATCAATTATGGTGGGTCGCCGATGGCCATTACAGCTACCTACAACGCGTACAGTTTAGTTCCAGGAAGCAGTAGAGTTTGCAAGATGGCAGGTCGAGCGACGCCACTTGCGGAATCGTAACCGAATTCGGTACCTTCAATAACTTCGGTCCGTTGGAGAATACGTGATCGTTCGACATGACGACCCATCTAAGTTTATGGCTATCGGAGGAGACAGTGGAGATCCGGTCATTGCATTTACTGGATATGCCACCGGTCTCGTCCAGGGCAATTGGACCGATCCCGCCTCGCCAGTGTACCGGCACATGGCATTCATGCCAATCTCCCGCATCTCGGTCCTCGGGCTGACGGTGAGGACTAATTGATCAGGCTCATAGTGATAGCGGTGGCCTTACTCTCCGCCTGCACGACTGCTTCGTCGCCGGAAGCCACGACTGTGGTTGGATCCTACCAGCTGTCGAGAATCGATCGAAACGACGTCAAACGTATCGGGATGCGGCTAACCTTGGAGACCGGCGGAACTGCTCGTTTTGCTTACGCCTGTAGTGAACGCTTCGCGCAATATAATATCGAGGGAGATCAGATTTCTTTTAGTCAAGTTTCGACCTCAACCACCTCATGCACCCTGGAAGAACTCACGGAGGTTGAACGGAAGCTAAGCGAGCGACGGGCTAAAATTCTTTATGGAACGCATAGGATAATTAGAACCCCGGAGAGGCTCTCGCTGTCAGGCTTGCACAAGTACGAATTTACTCGTGCGGTTAAACCGTGACAGTATACATTACCGTCGCGTGGCCCGGATACGTACCTGCTCGTAAATATAGACTATCACCAATTTCCCTTTTGCCGGCGATGCTCTTGCATGTTCAACTGTGCTGGACGGGATCAGCCGTCGTCGCCGGAACGCAGCCGCGGCGGCCTTCAGGTTTCAACGCAACGACGCGAAGACGCAACGAGTCTGCGGTCGGTCAGGACGCTTGAGATGCGTCCTCCCACCGGAGGTGACCACACTCTCGGAAGCTTGAAAAAGTCGTAAGGAATCAGGGACAGGCACGGCATCGTCGCGTCTTTGCGTCTTTGCGTCTTTGCGTCTTTGCGTTGAAAAATGATTGGCCTGCGGCCTGCGAAGTCGAGGCGCCGGATGCTCACCCATGCACCGTCTCCCCGCGCTCCAGCATCGCCACAAACTCCCCAATCTTCCGAGCCCTCGTCTCCGCCTTCTTCACCGCCCCGATGCGGTAGAGGATCGCGTAGCGGTTGGCGCCGGTCAGGGTCGCGAAGAAGGCCGCCGCCCCCGCGCTCCGGTCCAGGGCGGCCTGGAGGTCCGGCGGGACCTCGGCCTTGCTCGCCGGGGCGTAGGCCGCCTGCCACCGGCCGTCCGCCTTGGCGGCCTCGATCTGGGCCAGGCCGCCGGCACGCATTCGGCCGGCCTCAAGGAGCTCGGCCGCCCGGTCGCGGTTGACCTGCGACCATTTGCTTCGCGCCTTGCGGGGCGTGAATCGGACGAGCCAGTGCTTGTCGTCATACTTGTCGAGCTGCCCGTCGATCCAGCCGTGGCAGAGCGCGGCGTCGATCGCCTCCGGCTTGGTGACGCTGGCAATGCCCGAGCCCGCCTTGGCGAACTTGATCCACAGCCCGGCGCAGCCCGGCGGCTGAGCCTCGAGCCAGCGGTCCAGCGCGCCGGAGTCGGCGAAGGCGAGGATCGGAAGGTCGCCGCGCTCTTCGGCCATTGGGGGGTCTCCTCAACATCGGAACAAGGTCTTCCCAAGAAGCCTATAAGCCGATCCTGCAGACTTTTTCCACGCCGCGCCGCCGTGCCGCCGCCCCGTCCCATCACCCCGCCCCGTCCCGTCACCCCGGACTTGACCCGGGGTCCACCTCCCTTCCACACCCCGCGGCCGGGAAGTGGAAGGCAGATGCGAATCAAGTCCGGCATGACGATGCGCAAGCCGCCCGGCCGACGCCGAAGCCCGCCGCCCGCTTCCGGGCTTGAACCCACACCCCGCTTGGCCCCACAAGAACCGTCATGAACTTCACAGCCCTCCTGATCACCTCGCTCTCCAACCAGATCGACGCCGTCTCCGGCTGGCTCGACAAGGCGGAGGCCTTCGCCGCCGACCGTCCCGGGGGCCCCGACGCTCTGCTTGCACTCCGGCTCGCGCCCGACATGTTCGCTCTGACCACCCAGATTCGGTTCCTCGCCTTCCAGGCGCAGGAGCCGGTCTACCGGCTTCGGGGCCTCGACGTGCCCATGGAGGTGCTGGCGATCCGGCAGGAGGGCCGCGACGGGGACGAGCGGCCGGGAACCTGGGCGCAGGCGCGAAGCCGGGTGGCCGGGACCGCCCGGTTCCTCGCTTCGGTCCCCCCGGGCCAGCTCGACCCGGCCGCCGATCGGGGAATCGTCCACGAGCTTCCCAACGGGATGATCTTCGACATGACGGGCGAGCAATATGTCCGCGACTGGGCGCTTCCCCAGGCCGCCTTCCACCAGATGACCGCCTACGCCATCCTCCGCCAGGCCGGGATCCCGCTCGGCAAGGTGGATTACGTGCCGCACATGTTCGCCTATCTGAGGCCGGGCACCGCTCCGGCGGCCTGAAGCCCCATCGACACCCGCCTGGCCGCTCCCCCTCTCCCCTTTCGGGGAGAGGGCTGGGGTGAGGGCGTTCCGCCGCCCAGACTGGTCTCAGACGCCGAACCCCCTCTCCCTGCCCTCTCCCCGAAGGGGAGAGGGACGACCATCGCTCAGGCCTGCTGAATGCCGATCGAGGCCCAGGCCCGTTTTTCCGCGCTCGATCGGCTTGGCGTGCCGCTGGGTGCGGCGTTGCCGAAGGATCGGACGCTTCGCCCCTTCGCCCCTTCGCGCCTTCGCGCCTTCGCGTGAACCGGATTTCGGCGCACGGGGGCCGCGCCGCACTTCGGAAGCGTGCCGCGCCCGCTCCCCCGCCTCGACCTCCTGCCTCGCCCGCCCCCGCGACCGCGGTTTCAGTGCGCCGCGAGCGGCATCTCCATCTCGAAGCGCTCAAGCTCCTGGTCGCCGACTCGGACGCGCTCGCGCTTGCGGATCGTGAATCCGAGCTTCGCGAAGGCCGGCTCGGCGGTCAGGCTCGAATGGGTCCACAGCCGGGCCTCGCCCTTCGCCTGGGCTCGTTCGACGAGGTGCGAGAGCAGTATCCGGAACAGGCCGCGGCGGCGCGCCTCCGGCCGGACGAAGGCGAGGTCGACATAGCCGCCCTCGGCGAGGGTCGCGAAGCCGGCCGCGGCTCCGTCCAGCTCGGCGACGACGACGTCCTGCCCGGCGAGCCGCTCCGCCCAGGCCTCGCCGGAGGGGCGCTCCGGCACCCAGGCCGCCCTCTGCGGCTCGGAATAAGGGCTGTCGCCGTTCCTCACCGAATCGAACATGATGTCGGCGAGCAGGTCGCCGTCGGCGGGGGAGGCCCAGCGAAAATGGAGGGCGGGATTCATGGGCTCCCTCGACGCGGCGGAGTCGGCGACCTTGGCTCAATCGGGGAATGGCCGCAACAGCCGGCGCCAACAAGCGGCGCCAACAAGCGGCGCGCGGCGGGCCCCGGCGAGGCTTTCGCTCGCCGCCGGACCGGCGAATGCCGCCCGGTCCTCGCTCGCTCTCTTGCCCTTCCCTCCCCGCACGGCGAAGGAGGGCGGGTGAGAGCGGACGACGAGATCGAGTGGCGGGCGAGCCCGGGGCTGAGCCCCTATCCGGAGACCCTCGCCGAGATGGAGGCGCGCGCCGCCGCGATCCGCTCCGGCGAGGCCTCCGAGCTGGTCTGGCTGATCGAGCATCCGCCCCTCTACACCGCCGGGACCAGCGCCGATCCGGCCGAGCTGTTCAACCCGCTCGGCTTTCCGGTCTTCGCCGCCGGGCGGGGCGGGCGCTATACCTATCACGGGCCGGGCCAGCGGGTCGGCTACGTCCTGCTCGACCTCGACCGGAGGGGGCGCGACGTTCGCGGGTTCGTCCATTCGCTGGAAGGCTGGGTGATCGCCACTCTGGAGCGGCTCGGGGTCGGGGCCCGCCGGGCGGAGGGGCGGATCGGGATCTGGGCGGACGGCCCGGCGGGGGAGGCGAAGGTCGGAGCGATCGGAGTGAGGGTGCGGCGCTGGGTGACGTACCACGGATTCTCGGTCAATTTGAGCCCGCAACTTTCCCACTTCTCAGGGATAGTGCCGTGCGGTATTGCCGACTTCCCAGTGACCAGCCTCGACGAGATGGGAGTGTCCGTTCGACCCGACCGTTTCGACCTGGCGCTGCGGGATGGGCTCTGCGATTTCCTGCGTTCCCTGGAGGGGGGGCGCGAGTAAGGCTTGAGAGCACTATCCTTTCCGTTTATTGTGCAAAACTTGATTTGGGAAAAAAGGGGCCATCCCGTCCAAATCATCAACCTAGGGAGTTTCTAAATGCGTGACCTTCTTTCGAAAGTGATGACCGGTTCGATGGTTGCCGGTGCGGCCCTGCTCGTCGCGGCTTGCGGCGGTGGCGAGGACGCGGCTGCCAACAACACGGCGATGAACTACACCGATGACGCCCTCATGGCGAACACCGGCGACGTCACCGGCGTCGACGCGCTCAACGCGACCACCGACAGCAACGCCCTCGGCACCGCTGCGGACCTGAACGCGACGACCACCACAACCAACAGCACGTCGACGACGACCAATGCGTCCGACATGACCGGAACCGGCAACACCGGCACCGGCACCGGCAACACCACCGGAATGTAATCGGCGGCTGCAGGTTTTTTCGGAAAGGGCCGTCCGGGCGACCGGGCGGCCCTTTTCTTGTCTGGGGAGCCTTTTCATATCAGGCTCAGGCGCTTAGGTATGACGAGCCGTGCCTCAGTCACGATGGGCACGGCGCGTGAAGCTTTATTGCGAGGCGACCCCTGCTAAGCATGGAGCAAGCGTTTCCAGCGCTCGAGGGGACCCCGCATGGCCATCAGGATGAAGACCGGCTTCATCGCCGCCGCCGCCGCATTCGCGGCAACGCTGGCGGCCGCCCCGGCGACGGCGCAGCTCTATCTCAGCACGCCCGACATACGCTCGGCGTCGATCGAGCCCAGCGACCCGCTCGTCGGACTTCCGCTCCCGGGCGCGACCGCCGCCGAATATCGCGCCAACGTGCTCTGGAACCTGCGCGCGGGCCTCAACGTCGCAGCGCTCCAGTGCCAGTTCTCCGATTATCTAAGGGCCGTTCCGAACTATAACGGCCTCCTCGCGCACCACAGCGTCGAGCTTGGCGCGGCGTACACGGCCCTGAACAATTATTACAAACGCACCCTGGGCGCGAAGGGGCAGAAGGCGTTCGACGACTATTCGACGATGACCTACAACGGCTGGTCCGCGGCCCAAGCCCAGCAGATCTTCTGCCAGACGGCCACCAACGTCACCAAATCGGCGCTGGCCGCGCCCAAGGGGCAGCTCTTTCCGGTCGCCCAGGCCCGGCTCCGCGAGATGAGAAACGCGCTGGTGCCCGCATATGAGCCGCGTCTGGCCTATCGGCCCTATCTGATCCGCCTCGAGCCGCTGCCTCCGCTGGCGGCCGCCTGCTACAGCAAGAAGGGCGTCCTTCGCCGGACCTGCGGCGGGACGGCGAAATAGTCCCTTGAATCCTCCCCGGCCTTTGCCGGGGAGGAACTTGGTCAAGGCATCCCGATCAGCTTGTGCGACTGAAGCCCCAGGCGCCAGCGCGGGTTCGCCATCACGTAGGCAATCGCCGCCGACATCGACTCCTCCCGCGCCGGTCCGTCGAGCGGCTGGATGATGAAGTGCCGGAAGTCCCAGGCAAGCAGGCTGTCCGGGTCGATCCCGGCCTGAGGCCAGACCAGCTTGAGCTCGTCGCCGGACCGCTGGACCACATCCGTGCCGGCCTTCGGGCTGACGCAGATCCAGTCCACCCCGGCGGCGGCGGGAAGGGTGCCGTTGGTTTCGGCCGCTATCTCGAAGCTGGCCGAATGGAGGGCATCGACCAGGGCGCGGTCGAGCTGCAGCATCGGCTCGCCGCCGGTGACCACGACGAGCGGCCGCTCGCCCTCGCCCCAAACACCGGACACGCGTTCCGCAAGCGCCGCCGCCTCGAAGCGGCCGCCATTCTCGCCGTCGGTGCCGACGAAGTCGGTGTCGCAGAACCGGCACTGCGCGTTCGGACGGTCCTGCTCCCGTCCGGACCAGAGGTTGCAGCCCGCGAAACGGAGGAAGACGGCCCGCCGGCCGGCCTGCATTCCCTCTCCCTGCAGGGTCAGGAAAATCTCCTTGACCGCATAGCTCACGGGCGCGCCGCATAGTCGGTCGGATCGGCGAGCCCGGCCTCTTGGAAACCCTTCGCCCGGAGCCGGCAGCTGTCGCAGAGGCCGCAATGGCGGCCACCGGGCGCCGGGTCGTAGCACGACCAGCTGAGGCCCGAGTCGAGGCCGAGCCGATGCGCCTCACTGACGATATCCGCCTTCGTCATCCGGAGGAGCGGAGTGGCGATTCGAAAATGCCCGCCTTCGTCGCCCGCCTTGGTGGCCAGCGCCGCGAGCCGCTCGAACGCTGCGACGAAGTCGGGCCGGCAATCGGGGTATCCGGAATAATCGAGGGCGTTGACTCCGATGTAGATGTCGGCGGCGCCCGCCGCCTCCGCCCAGCCGAGCGCCAGCGAAAGGAAAATGGTGTTCCGCGCCGGCACGTAGGTCACCGGGATTTCGTCGCCCGGCCCGGCCTTGGGAACGGCGATGTCGGCGGTGAGGGCGGAGCCTCCGAACGCCCGAAGGTCGAGGGGCAGGACGACATGGCGCTCCGCGCCGAGTTCGGACGCGATTCGCGCCGCCGCCTCGAGCTCGATCCGGTGACGCTGGCCGTAGTCGACGGTCAAGGCGAGGACGGAAAATCCCGCCTCCCGGGCAAGCGCGGCGGCGACCATGGAATCGAGCCCCCCGGAGAGGAGAGTGACGGCTTTCGGGGCGGGGGACGACATGACCGGGGCGGCTAACCCGCCGCGACGAGCGCGGCAAGCGGCACAAAAGAACGGGCCGCCCGGCGAAGGGCGGCCCAGTTTAGGCCTTGAGGCCTGCTAGGGAGGAAAGCGTGCCCACGATCGGCACGCACTCTCTTTACATGGATCAGGGTAAACAAGGGCTTAACAAAGGAGCCGTCATTCGAGGAGCGAAGCGACGCGGCAATCCAGTGGGGTTTCCGAGGCCGGGCTGGATTGCGTCTCTGCGGCGTAGCTGCAGTTTATCCTGAGCGCCGCCGCAGGCGGCGTCGAAGGGCTCGCAATGACGAAAGTGTGGAAGACCGCTGGCCCCGGTATCGCCGGACGCACTCAGCAGGCGCCCACCTTCCGAGCCTCGACCCGGTAGGAAAAGGGGCGGCCGTCGATCAGGCCCTGGGTGTCGATTCTCGCCAGGCGCGGGGTCTCGATCCGGATGCTGGTGTGGCCGTAGCCGCGGCCGGGACAGCTATATTGAACCGTCGCCCCCGCCTTGTCGCCCGCGACGACCTCCTGCTCGCAGCTGATTGCGGCATGCTCGAGCTGAACGAGCGCGATCGGATCGCGCAGGCAGATCGAGCGCGGCGCGCCGGCCGAATCGCGCAGCTGCCAGCGGCCCGGCTCAATTCGGACGAAAGATTCCAGGCCGGGCAGGGCGAACGCGAATACCGGGCCGGCGACGGCGAGCAGGCCGGCCAGCCCAAGCGCCCCCCAAGGCGACCGACCCCGCAAATACGACATAGTAGTGAGCCTCTATCAGTAAAAACCGACCGGATAGAGATTGGTCGTCCCCGAAACGATTTCAATCCTCGAGGTCGCCGAGCGAGATCGGAAAGATTTTCGAGCAGAACTCGCAGTCGACGTTGATGACTCCGTCGTCGCCGACCATCTCCGCCCGCTCCTCGACCGCGAATCGGGCGAGCACTCCGCGGACATGCTCGAAATTGCAGCGGCAGCCTTTGCTCAGCGCGATCGCCTCGAGGACTCGCACCTCTTCCTCGTGGAACAGCCGCCACAGCGCCTCTCCCAGCGGCAGGGCCGGATCGGTCAGCTCATGGCCCTTGATGGTCTCGGCGAGGATCCGGACATGCTCCCATTCCGGATCGTCGAGCCGGGTGTGGAGACGGTCGCGGCCCTCCTCCCCTTCCGGGAGGTGCTGGACGAGGATTCCTCCGGCGATATGGCCGGTGTCGTCGACGGCCAGCCGGACGACGCTCGGCAGTTGCTCGGACTGGCTGAAATAATTCTGGGCCGCTTCGCCGAGCGAGCTTCCTTCGAGCGGCACGATCCCCTGATAACGCTCCTCGGCGAGAGGATGATCGAAGGTGATCGCGAGATAGCCCTTGCCGAACAGGGCCGCGAGGTCGCGGTGCGTGGGCAGCTCGCCGAGCCGCGCAGCATCGAAGCGCACATAGCCCCTGAGCTCGCCGTCCCGATAATCGACGACCAGCAGGTCGACGATCCCGCTTTCCGTCTGCGCCTGGATGGTCAGCTGCCCTTCCGCCTCCTTGAGCAGCGAGCCGAGCAAAGCGGCGAGCACCAGCGCCTCGGACAGGGTCCGGGCGATCGGCGCCGGATAATCGTGCGCCGACAAAATCTCGCCGAGCGAAGGCCCGAGCCTGACGAGGCGGCCGCGGGCGTTTCGCCCCGGGATGGTGAAGCCGAGCGCTTCGTCGAGATTGGCGGAGCGCACGGAGGTGTCGAATTCGGGGGAGGTCATGGCCGGGATGTGGCTAGGGTTGGGGGGCGGTTCAAGTTCTGCTTTGCCTCCCCATCGCAGATGGGGAGGGGGACCAGGCGTAGCCTGGTGGAGGGGTAAATGGCGCAAGCTTCTGCAAGGTCACCCCTCCACCACCTTCGGTGGTCCCCCTCCCCATGAGCTGCGCTCATGGGGAGGCAAATCAAGCCGCCGCCGGAACCTCGTACCGCCGCGCCGCCTCCGACAATCGCTCGACGAACTCCGTGATATGCTCTTCCTCGATGATCAGCGGCGGAAGCACGCGCATGACGTTGTCGCCGGCGGCGACGGTGAGCAGGCCATGTTCGCGCAGATAGCCGACGAAGGCGCGGCTGTCGGTCTTCATCTTCACTCCGAGCATCAGCCCGAGGCCCCGAACGCTCTCGAACAATTGATCGTGATTGGGGATCATCTGCTCGAGCGCTCCGCGCAGGCGCTCTCCCATCCGGGTGACCCGCTCGAGGAACTCGGGCTCGGCGACGACGTCCAGCACCGCCTGGCCGGCGGCACAAGCGAGCGGATTGCCGCCATAGGTGGAGCCGTGGGTGCCGACCACCATCCCGGCCGCGGCTTTCTCCGTCGCGAGGCAGGCGCCCATCGGGAAGCCGCCGCCGATGCCTTTGGCCGAGGCGAGAATGTCCGGCTCGATCCCGTAATGCTCGTAGGCGAAGAGCTTGCCGGTCCGCGCCACCCCGCACTGGACCTCGTCGAGGACCAGCATGAGATCGTGTCCGTCGCACAGGCGCCTCAGCCCGCGCAGGAATTCGGGGCTTGCCGGGCGGATTCCGCCCTCGCCCTGGACCGGCTCGACCAGGAAGCCGGCCGTGTTCTCGTCGATGGCGGCTTCGGCCGCTTCCAGATTGTCGAACTCGACGACCCTGAAGCCGGGAAGCAGCGGCGCGAAGCCGTCGCGGAGCTTCGACTGATCGGTGGCGCTGATGGTGGCCATGGTCCGGCCGTGGAAGGCGTTGCTGAAGGTGATGAGATCGTGCTTCTCGGGCCGGCCGTGATGATGGTGGTAGCGGCGCGCCGTCTTGATCGCGCACTCCACCGCCTCGGCGCCCGAATTGGTGAAGAAGACGGTGTCGGCGAAAGTGTTGTCGACCAGGCGCTGGGCCAGCGCCTCGCCCTGAGGCGATCCGTAGAGATTGGAGACGTGGATCAGGGTCGCCGCCTGCTGCTGGATCGCGGTCGTCAGACGCGGGTGGCCGTGGCCGAGCAGGTTGACCGCGATTCCGCTGGCGAAATCCAGATATTTCTCGCCGCCCTCCCCGTAGAGATAGACCCCCTCCCCTCGCACCGGCCGCACCGGCGAGCGCGGATAAACGGGCATGAGGGGCGTGATGGCCATGACGGGCTCCGAGCTGTGAATGCAAAAAGGCGACCCTAACGGATCGCCCTCCTGCTCTCTAGAGAGGAGGCGGGCGCCGCGTC
>DASVSP010000063.1:0-88271 GCA_036388065.1 Allosphingosinicella sp. | reverse complement strand
TGTCGCCGAGATCGCCGAACCGGGTGTCGTAGGCGGAGACCAAAGCGATCTGCTCGATTCCGACCAGCTGGGTCGCCCCGAACGTGATCGTATAGTCGCCGCGAAGGGCGAGCTGGTCGATCCCGCCGCCGCCGTCGAGCCGGTCGGTCGATCCCCACTGGCCCTGGGCCCCGAACAGGAAGACGTCGTTCTTGGCGCCTCCGGTGAGGTTGTCCGTGCCTCCGCCGCCGTAGATGAAGAAGCTTCCGTCCGTCTCGGCGGAGCCGTTGAACGTGAAGTCCTCGCCGACTCGAAGCCGGTTGGCGTCGATGATCATCTGGACCCCGGAAGCGACGTTCACGTCGAGCAGGGTGAGGTTGTAGTCGTAGAAATTCGCCCCCGCGTCGCCGAAGCGGGTGTCGTTGCCGGGCAGGATCCCCAGATTCTCGATCGAGACGACCTCCGACCCGAAGGTCAGCCCGCCCGAATAATCGCCCTGGAGAGCGATCTGGTCGGTGCCTTCGCCGCCGTCCACCTTGTCCGCGGAGGTCATCGCCCCGCCGAACAGGAACACGTCGTTGCCGCCAAGGCCGCTGACCGTATCGTCGCCGCCCTGGCTGAGGTCGAAGAAGTCCGCCTGGGGGGTGCCGACCAGAGTCTCGTTCAGGCTCCGGAAGTCGAACGAAGCGACCGCCGGATCGTGGTCCGAAAGGGCCGGGCTCGCATTCGCGCCGGTGCCGAAGCTGCTGTAGCCGGTGTTGACGTGGACCACGTCATAACCCGCGACCGCGCTCAGCATGGGATCGACGATGATATGGTCGAGCGTCTGGCTCCGGCCGTCGAACGTGTAGCTGTAGCGCTCCGCCTCGGTCAGCTCGGTGACGGTGAGATTGTCGAATCGCGAGCCCCCGGTCCGAGCGGTGCCGTCCGGAAGGACGTAGCCGGTGACCACCTCGAGCGGGCGGTAGAAGTAGAAGTCGTTATAGTCGCCGCCGCTGACGACTCCCGCGCCGGGAGCGCTCGTCTCGATGAGGTTGAGCATCGCGTAGATGTCGTTGGCCACCGCGTTGCGCTGCGCGAAATCGCTGTTGGCGGGCTGGCCGGCCTCGAGATTCTGGTTGAGCTGCCAGAAGTTGCCCGAGCCCGACTTGGCGGGAAGGTGGTTGGCGGCGACGTACACGGTCTGGCCGTGGAAGGTGAACTCGGCGAGCAGCGACTTGCGGGTCCCCGACCAGTCGGCCGTGTTGATCTCGCCGGCGATCATGTCGTCGGAAAAGGCGATCCGGTCGCCGGCGTCGCGGGTTCCGTCGCCGATCCGGTCGGTGAACTGGCGGCGCTCCGCGATGGTCGCATCGGCCGCGAGGTCGCCGAGCTGGACCCGGTTGGTGTCGTAGAGGAAGCCGACCCGGATGTTGCCGCCCGGCTCGCCGCCCTCGGAATTGTTGACCGGCTCCTGGTCCACCCATTGATATTTGGCGCCCGGAACCGCGGCGTTGAGAGCGTCCACCAGCATCTGCCAGCTCGTCGAAGCGTCGGTCGTGCCCTGCCCGGAGCCGTTATTGTCCTGCATCTCCTCGATGATGACGATGTCGGGCGAATTCATGTTGTTGGCGATGATTCCGGCGAGAGCGGCAAAGCGGGCAGCTCCGTCGCCCGGATCGAGATTCTCGACGTTGAAGGTCGCGACGGTGAGGGCGCGGTCGTCGCTGCCGAAAGTCGTCGTCTCCCGAGCCGGGACCGTGTCCTGATAGGCGCCCGCGTCGATGTTCGTGACGAACAGCTTCCGGTCGGTGAAGTCGAAGTCGATGATCCCGGTGACGTCGCCCAGGCCGTCGCCCATCGACCTCTTGTCGAGCTGGCCGGCCGGATAGGGGCTCGCGAAGCCGGAGAAATCGAGCTCGATGATGTCCGGATTGGTGTCGCCGTCATGGATGTGGCGGCCGCCGTGGATCGTTCCGTCGTCCGTATCGGCCGTGTCCGGCGGCGAAAGCGGCGGATCGCCGGCGATCGTGTAGCCGCCGCGCGAGTTGATCTGGTCGGCGTCGGCGTGGACCCGCGAATAGGCCTGGAAGATCGGGTCTCCGCCGGCGGTCGAGACGAAGCCGTCGGCGACCACCATGTCCGGGACGGTGACCAGCATTCCCTCGACCGTCTCGAAGAAGGACAGGGCATAGCGGTCGGCGTCGAACGAGTCGCCGGCGCCGTCCGCCGAGTCCGTATAATCGGGCGTGACTCCGGTCAGGATCGAGTTCGGGATCGGACGCGACGCGTCGAGCACGAGGACCGGAAGCGCGTTGCCAGAGCTGTTGATCGAGAAGCCGGTCATGTTGACCAGGACGGTCCGAGGCATCGTCTGGAACGCCTGATATTCCATGACCTGGGCGCTGAACGTGACGATGTCGCCGACCTTGAGGCCCGGGGCCGCGGTGACGACGTCGACGCCGACCCCGGCGTCGTTGCGGGTCATCACGAAGATTCCTTCCGAGGTCAGCGGATTGGAATCCCAGTCGCTATACTCTTCGGTCAGGTAGAAGCCCTGGCGCTGGCCGTCGGCGTCGACCGCGGTCACGACCGCCTGGATGGTCACGACCGTCTCCGAGGCGATGTTGAAGCCGTTCTTGGCTTCGGCGGCGAGGATCGGGCTGTAATAAGACGAGCCCTGGATCTGGTGGATATAGAGCGGATCGTCGTTGACGATGATGCCCGTGCCGCCGGGGTCGGCGATGACGGCGAAACCGGTCGGATTGGACAGCAGGACCGCGAAGGTCTCGCTGAACTCGCCCTGGGTATCGCCGTTCACGATAACCTCGACCATCTTGCTGTTTTCCCCGGCCGCGAAGCTCAGGGTGCCGGACGTGGCGACATAGTCGGTGCCCGAGGTCGCCGTTCCGGGGTCGGTGGCGTAGTCGACGGTGAAGGCGCCCGAGCCGCCGGTACGGGCGACGGTGAAGGTGAAGACGCTGGTGCCGGAATTTCCCTCCGCCTGGGTGACGTCGGTGATCGTCACCAGCGGGGGCGAGCCGTCGTCGTTGACGACGGTTCCGAGCGCCGAGGCGTCGGTCAGCGACGCCCCCGCGGGATTGGAGAGCGTGACCGTGAAGCCCTCGTCGGCCTCCGGGTTGGAGTCGGGATCGAGCGCGACGACGATCGTCTTGGAGGTCTCGCCGGCGGCGAAGCTGACATTGCCGGTGAGCGGCTGAGACCCGGCAAGGTCGTTGGCGGAGGCCGCAAAGCCGCCGCCCGCGAACGAGATCGTCCAGTCGGCGCTGCTCGCGGCCGCGGTGTCGCCGGTGCGGGTGACGGTGAAGGTGATCGAGGAGGCGCCGCCGGTGCCTTCGAACGCCGCCGTATCCGCGATCGACAAAGCCGGGCCGCCCTGGCTGGAGACCACGATGTCGTCGATTCCGACCCATTCGTCGGTCGAGCTGGCGTTGACCGTCATGATCCGGATCTCGAGCGTCGGCGAATTGTTTGCGCCGGCGGGGAGGAGGACATCGAGCGCCGTGGTCTGGGTGGCGCTGCCGCCGGTGGTGACGTCGGTGAACCGCCCGCCCGGCACGTTGATCCAGCTGCCGTTCGGATCGGTCCGATACTGGACGTTGATCTGCTGGGCCGAATTGTCGGCATTATAGTCGAGGTCGCGGAGCGTCGCCTGGAGTCGAACGTCGCTTCGGCCGGTGGAATTCATATAGAGGACGATGCTCGGAGCGTCGGCAGTGCCCGAGCCCTGGAGCGCGATGGTCGGATTGGGGACGAAGTTCGTCTCCGGAGTGGCGCCCGGCTGGAACTCGGCGACCCCTCCCGAGCCGGCCGCGCTCGGATTGGTCTGGTTGGCGAGGACGTCGACCGCGCCCAGCGCCGGACCGGTCAGGGTGGTCGGATCGACGTCGGCGGCGGTGCCCGTGCTGATGTCGCCGAGATAGCCGACGATGAAGGGGACGTTGCTCCAATTGTCGTCGGCGGTGATCCGGCCGGTGTCGGTCCAGTCCTCGGTGAAGCTGCCGGAGGCGAGGTTATAGTAACCGCCGCCGGCGCTCTCGTCGTTGGTGATCGTGCCCTGCCCGGCGGAATCGCCGATGGTGGCGCCCGTGGCGTTGGACAGGGTGAGGGTGAGCGTCTCGCTCGCTTCGACCACCGTGTCGCCGATCACCGGGACGGAGACCGTCTTGGAAGTCTCTCCGGCGGCGAAGCTGAGCTGGCCGCTGACCGCCAGATAGTCGGAGCCGGCGGTCGCGGTGCCGTCCGAGGTCGAATAGTCGATCGTGACCGGGCCTGTCGGGGCGAAGCTCAATGCTACCGTGAACGTAAGATAGCGCACTCCGCTATTGCCCTCCGCGATGGCGGCATCGGCGACCGACGCCACGGGGATCGGCGGCTGGTCGTTGTTGAGGATCGTTCCGGTGCCCTGGCCGTCGCCGACCGTGGCGTTGGCGACGCTGGTGACGTTGACGAGGAAGACTTCGTCCGGCTCGACCGCGGTGTCGCCGTTGACGGTGACGTCGAACGTGTAGCTGGTCAGGCCGGCGGCGATGGTCTGGCCGGTCAGGGTCCGGCCGACATAGTCGCCGTCGGCGGTGGTCGCGCTGTCGTCGGCGGTGGCGATGTCGAAGGTGACTCCGCCCGTAGGCGCCGGGCGGTCGAGGCTGACCGTAAAGGTGTAGGTGACGGTGCCGCTATCGCCCTCCGTCATCGAGACGTTGGCGATGGAGAGGACCGGCGTGTCGTCGTTGGTGATCGTGCCGGTCTGCGAGGAGGTGGAGCCAAGCCCATAGCCCGTGCTCGGGTTGGACAGGGTCACCGTGAAGGTCTCGTCGACCTCGATCGTCGAATCCCCGGCGACGTTGATCGTGACCGTCGTGGTAAGCGAGCTTCCGCTGAAGGTCGCTGTCCCGGACGGAAGCGTTCCGCCGACGAAATCCGCCCCGTCGAGACCGCCGGAGCCGGTCACCGCATAAGCCACCGTCGCGTCCGAAGTCCCCGACGACCGGGTGAGCGTGAACACAAAGGCCGTCGCTCCGCCATTGCCTTCGGCCTGGCTGATCGGGGTGGCCTGGATCGTGATGGTCGGGGCGGCGGCTGCCGCCTGAGGCGCGAAGTCGATGCCTCGGAAAGCGGTGTTGGTCGCCGCCGTGGCCACGGTCGTGAAGGTGCTGGAGCTGAACGCGGCATTGTAGCCGCCCGTGTCGATCAGGCTGACGATGGCGTTTGTCGTCGCGGAAGTCGTGGCGTACAGGATGACCGTGGTGTCACTGACCGAGCCGGTCAGCCCGCGCACCGAGTTGGCCGCCGTTCCGTTGAGGACCCAGGAGCCGCTAACGAGGGAATATTTGAGGATGCCGCCGCCCGATGCTGCCGCCCGATCGTCGCTGACGTAGAGGGTGTCCATTCCAGCCACCGCCGCGCTCAGATCGGCGAAAAAGAATTGGTGGGGTGACAAGGTGCCGGTCGGAAACCCTGGGAGGGTGGTGATGGTCTGCCCGGTCGTCGTCGGCTCGCCGGTCCCGACAGTGCCAAGCCGCAGTGTACCCGAGGCACTGCTGACATAGAGCTGGTCGCCGAAGATATCGACGGCGCGAAGGTTCGTGGTTGTCGAGCTGACGGTGGTCGAGGTGGTGGAACCGATCGCGCCGTAGATCACGCCGGTATTGCCGCCGGTCGCCCAATAATTGCTGCCGTCAGTGCTCATCGCGCCGCGAGGGCTGGTGCCGCTGAAAGCCGTCGTGGTCGTCGAGGTGTCGATGGCGCCGCTGGCGTCGACGCGGCCGATGACGCGCAGCACGGCGCCGGTGGCGCTGGTGGTCGACGTGCCCGCGATCGATGCGATGCCGGTCGGAGCGTCGTAGCCGGTGAGCAGCAGGTACCGCCCATCCTCGCTCCGGTTCAGCAAGCCTTCCGAGGTAGACGAGCCTGCGGCGGTCAGCGATTGGTTCGAGCCGGCATCGGCGGTCGGCATCGCGATCGACTGTACCAAAGTCCCGCTCGGCGTATATTCGTCGAGGAAGACCGCCGTCGAGCCGTTGGTCAGGGCAGCGGCACCGGTGCCGACGCGATAGACGACGAGATTGCCAGGCGTGAAAGCAGCCATTTCGAAATTCCCCCAAACGACAAGGTATGACGGCGAATCGGGGACGGCGGCAGCCGACCCGCTGTTCGCGATTCGATGAGCTCAGAACCGAAATGAAAACGCAAAATCAAACGGCGCCGCCTGCACGGCGCGATTCGCAATCGTGTCCCTTCCCGATTCGTCGGCCATATCCCTAGCCGGGCACAATGACAATTTGAATACGCCGCAAATGCTTGGGATCAGGAGAAAAAATATAGGCCCGGCGGCGCCGGCCCTAGGGGCGTCGGGAGAGGCCCGGCCGAGCCTCGGCACCCCTCCCGCGCGTCGAGCAAGCCTCCCTCCCTGCCGGCGCGGGGGAAAACCTTTCTTCCGTTTCACGATGTCAAAGAGCCCTGCCGAACGCGACTCGGCACAGGAACAATATAGGAACACCTGGCCCGCTTTTCTCCTACAGGTTGATCCGTTTCGGAAGTTGCGGCGATCCCAGCTTTATTTCATTTCGGTGACGGTCCACGGGAACGCCGCAGGCTGATCTGGGTTAACGCTCGAGGGGTGGTGCCGACCGCCCGCAACAGGGGAAGGTCCGAGTGACAGGGACCAAGATATTGCTGGTCGAGGACGAGCCGCTCGTCCTCCGCAACACCGCCGATCTCCTCATCGAGGACGGCTATGACGTCGCCGAATGCACCGGCTGCGAGGAGGCCCTGGCAAAGCTGGAAGCGGAGCCCGACACCGCCGTCCTCGTCACCGATCTCAACGTCGCCTGCCCCGGCGACGGAATGACGCTCGCCAGGGTCGCCGCCGAGCGCTGGCCCCACCTTCGGATCGTCATGGTCTCGGGCGGGCTTCGGCCGCCGCAGGGCAGCTATCCGGAGCGCGCCATCTTCTTCACCAAGCCCTACGCCCCCGGAGCGCTCCTCCACGTCGTCAAGTCGCCGGACTTCGCCTGACGCGCACCGGCGCTTTTGCTCCTCTCCCGTCCTCTCCTGCGAAAGCGGGAGAGGGATCAGCGCCTAGTGACTGCCCTCGCTTCCGAGCCTAAGCCGCCAGCCATGGACGACGACCTGCCGGAGGCCATCCCGGCCGCCACCCTGATCCTGATGCGCCCCGCGGCCGCCGGCGGCCCTCCCGAAATCCTGATGCTCGAACGCGCCGAGACCATGGCCTTCGCCGCCGGCGCCCTCGTCTTCCCGGGCGGCCGGATCGATCCAGAGGATCATGCGATGGCGGCGCGCTTTCCCGAAGTCGGGGACGCCGCGGCCCGGATTGCCGCGATCCGTGAGACGATCGAGGAAACGGGGGTGGCGCCGGCCGTCCGGCCGGCCCCCGACGCTCCGGCGCTTCGCGAGGGGATGGCGGCAGGCCGCCGGTTCGCCGACATGCTTGACGCGATGGCCCTGTCGCTGGACCTCGACTCGCTGACGCCCTTCGCCCGCTGGTGCCCAAATTTCCGGGAAGCCCGGCGCTTCGACACTCTCTTCTACCTGGCCGGGGCTCCGGCAGGCGGCGGGACTTCGCACAGCGCCGACGAGACGGAGAGCGTCCACACCTTCTGGGCGAGCGCTCGAACGGTATTGGAGGAGATCGAAGCCGGCAGAGCCAAGGCGATCTTCCCCACCCGGCGAAACCTCGAACGACTCGCCCGATTCGCCTCGTTGGACGAAGCGCGGGCAGATTCGAAGCTTCACCCGGTGCGCCGAATCACTCCGTGGGTCGAAGAGCGGGAGGGCCGGCGCTTTGTCTGCATCCCCGAGGGGATCGGCTATCCCGTGACGTCGGAGCCCTATGAAAGCGCCCGGCGGCGCTGACTTCGCGCCGGCCGGCGCGAAAGCCGGGCGACGGCCAGGCGGTCCCGCCGGAGCCGGAAGGCGGCCAGCCAGAACATGTAGGTGAGCATGAGGGCGATGAGGATCGGGAACGCATACATCATTGCGCGACAAAGCTCCGGGAGTCTTCAAGTTCCGATACTTGCGGCGAAACGTTAAGGATCAGCGAAAGCCCGGATAAGTCATCGCCCATTTCGTTCGGGCTGAGCCTGTCGAAGCCCCCTTCCCTCCTGGCAAAGAAGAAGGCCCTTCGACAGGCTCAGGGCGAACGGGGGGCGCAGGGAATCAGCGAAAACTGGGCTCGAGCCGCACCGGCGGCCGGTAGCGGCGGCGCTCCTCGATCCGACCGATCGGCTGGGACCGGCGCGTATCGACGAACAGCGCCTCGATGAC
Source organism: Allosphingosinicella sp. (assembly GCA_036388065.1). GTDB lineage: Bacteria > Pseudomonadota > Alphaproteobacteria > Sphingomonadales > Sphingomonadaceae > Allosphingosinicella. The sequence continues at coordinate 80,009 of DASVSP010000063.1, read as the reverse complement.
GCTCGGCCCCGGATAGGCGAACAGCATTTCCGATCCGGGATCGAGCCTCACCCGGCTCTGGTCGTCGACCAGCCAGACCGACGGCGGCTCGAGCGCCTGGCCGTCGATCAGCCCGCTCCCCTGTATCGGCACGAGCCAGACCGGGCGCTTCACTTCACCCGCTAGCCGGCCGCCGGCGGCGCGAGTCCAGCGTTCGACCACGAACGCCCCTCCTTCCGCCAGGATCTCGCGTCCGGCTTCGACTTCGCGCCGAGCCGTGGGCGAGCGGTAGGGCTCGGGCCTGGCCGCCTCGACGCCCGCGTCGACCTGGAGCTCGCGTTCCCGCCCGTAATCGAACAGGCGATATGTCAGATCGACATTTTCCTGGATCTCGACGAGCGTCAGGCCGGGCCCGAGCGCATGGATCGTCCCTGCCGGAGAATAATAGAAATCGCCCGCCTTCGCTTCCCGCCAGTCGACGAAGGCTTCGAGGGTCCCGGCGTCGATGGCGCTTCGGAGCTCCGCTGTCGAGATCTCCTTCTTGAGGCCAAGGCCGATCCGGGCGCCGGGCTCCGCTTCGAGTATCAGCCAGGCCTCGTCCTTGCCCCGGCGATGCCCCGCCGCCCGAGCCGCTTCCCCGTCCGGATGAACCTGGATCGACAATTTCTCGCAGGTCAGCAGATATTTGACGAGCAGCTCCGAGTCCGGCCCGCGCCCGTCCTGGAACCAGATCTCGCCGATCGGCTCGCCGCCGGCCGAGGCCGCGCCGAAGCTCCGCGGAAGCTCGGAGCGCCCCCACAATTTCTCGACCTGCCTTGAAGCCAGACGGCTTGCCGTCACCTTGTCGCCCTTCGTCTTTCGAAACCGGCGCCTGCCGCCGGGAGTCTTGACGGCATGCAATACGCGCGCGGGGTAAAAATCTTCCTAGTGCTGGCGGTGCTCGCCTTCCTGGCCTTTCTCGGCTGGGGCTATGCACGCAACCATCCCGAAGACGTTCCCTGGACCGAGCTCGACCTTGGCCGGCCGATCGGCGCCTTCACGGGCCGCAAGCTCGCCGCGCTCGGCGGGGAGGCGGAGAAGTGCCGAGCCCTGATGCGCCGCGCGGGAATCCGCTTCGTCGCGCTGCCGCCCCGCCGCGGCGGGCAGTGCGGCTATTCGGATGCCGTCCGTTTCTCTTCGGGCGGCGCCCTCACCATCGGCTACCGGCCGGCTGGCCTCGGCACGAGCTGCCCGGTCGCGGCCGGCCTCGCTTTGTGGGAGTGGAACGTCGTCCAGCCAGCCGCGCTTCGCCGGTTCGGCACCAAGGTCGCGTCGATCGAACATTATGGAAGCTACAGCTGCCGCCGGATCTACGGCCGCTCGGAAGGCGCGTGGAGCGAGCATTCCTCGGCCAATGCCGTCGACGTCGCCGGCTTCCGGCTCGCCGACGGCCGCCGGGTCAGCGTGCTCGGCGACTGGAAGGGCGGCGGCGCCAAGGCCCTGTTCCTCCGCGACGTCCGAGACGGCGCCTGCCGGCTGTTCGCAACGACCCTGTCGCCCGACTACAACGCCGCCCACCGCGATCACCTCCATCTCGACCAGGCCCGCCGCGGCGCGACCGGGTGGCGGGGGTGCAGGTAGAGAGCCGCGTCATTGCGAGCGCAGCGAAGCAATTCAGCGGGCAGTCACTCGAACATGCCGCCTATGGATTGCCGCGTCGCTTCGCTCCTCGCAATGACGGCCCAAAAACCAGAACGGCCCCGCCCTTGCGGGCGAGGCCGATCCTGTCCCGCCGGAGCGGAAAACCTGTTAGCTCAGGTGACGAGAGAGATGCTTGTTCATCTCGAACATCGAGCATTTGTCGGTTCCGAAGACCTTCTTGAGCTTGTCGTCGGCGAGGATTTCGCGCTTGTTCTCCGGATTCTGAAGCTTGTTCTCGCGGATATAGTCCCACATCTTGCTGACCACCTGGCTGCGCGGAAGCGGGGCAGTGCCCGTGATCGCCGCCAGGTCCGCCGACGGAGTCACCGGGCGCGAGAGGCCGCCGCGCGCCGCGCCGCTCGATCCGCCGGTTGTAGTGCCCTTTGCCATAGTAATCCCTCCTGTGAATGCTGCGCTGATAAGCCCCAAACGCGCGGCGAGCGCAAGAGATTCCAAGGGTGGAATTCGTCGGATCGCCTCTAAGGGCCGTTCCGACGCGTTTTTAATGTGGATCATTAGCGCAAATGGGCTTCCGGAGAGCGCCGGCGGCTGCTCAGGTGCCCGCCATGCCGCCCGATTCGCAGCCGGTCGTCATTCCGGCGAAGGCCGGAATCCCTGAACACACCCGCCCGGGGGTTCACTCCGCCCTCCGTGCTCATGGATGCCGGATCAGGTCCGCCGGGACGGCCCTCCGAACGGAACAACCTTGTTCGCCGCGTCGTGGCCGATGTCGGCCCGGCCCAGATAGGGGATTGCGGAGCGCTCGCACCAGTAGCGGAACACCTCCTCCTCCCCGGCCCCGAACTCCGGGTCGTTCTCCGGGACGTCGGTGCACCGGCCCAGCCTGATGCCCGCGACCCGGCGAACGCCGGCATTGCCGGTAATGTGGAAGAGCGACCGGTCGGTCCGGTACATATGCTCGGAGACGTCCTCGAGCATCAGCACATGGCCGGCAAGGTCCGGCTCCACCGCGGTTCCGAGCAGCTGGGAGAAGACGGTGATGTTGAACGCCGCGGCGGGCTCGTCGCCCAGATCGGGCTCGAGGGCCGAACGGTCGCCCCGGCCCAGCCAGGACAGCGCCCGAGCCACCGCCGCCTCGCCGCCCTCCCGCCGCAAGTCTCCCGGCATCGGCCCGTGCGCGACCCGCTCGAACCCCGCTCGGTAGAGGCCGGCAAGGACGTAACCGGCGTCGCTATAGCCGAGATAGGCCTTGTCCCGGGCCGCCGGTCCGAGCCTCGCAAGGACGTCCTCGGCGATCCGGCACGATCCGTAGCCGCCGCGGGCGAACCAGAGCGCGTCGAAGGCGGGATCGTTCGCCACCTCCACGAACGCGGCCGCTCGAACCGAGTCCTCACCGGCGAAATGACGGTGGCTGAGAAAGCATTGGGGATGGAAGACGAGCTCGGCCTCGGGGACGACCTCGGCCGCGATCTCCGACACCCGCTCCGCCGTCCCGGCCAGGATCGGGGTGCTCGGAGCGACTATACCAATGCGCATCGGCGCTTCCTCAGCGTTTGAAATGCCTCGCCGACCGCAATAGGGCGGCGTCATGTCAGGGACCAAATCCTATTTCTTCTGCGGCATCGGGGGCAGCGGCATGCTTCCACTGGCCGCCATCGTCCGCGGCCAGGGCGCGGGAGTTTCCGGCTCGGACCGGGCCCTCGACCAGGGGCGCACCGCCGCCAAGTTCGACTATCTGCGCGGTTTCGGAATAGAGCTCTACCCCCAGGACGGCTCCGGCCCGCGGGCCGGCCAGATCCTCGTCGCCTCGGCCGCGGTCGAGGAATCCGTCCCCGACGTCCAGGCGGCCCGCCGCCTCGGCCTCGAGCGGATCACCCGCGCCGAGCTGCTCTCCCGCCTGTTCAACGCCGCCGGCACCGGAATCGCGGTCGGGGGCACCAGCGGCAAGTCGACGGTCACCGGGATGATCGCCTGGATCCTTCACCGGGCCGGCCTCGAGCCCACGGTGATGAACGGCGCGGTGATGAAGAATTTCGCGACGCCCGACGCGCCCTTCGCGAGCGCCCTCGTCGGGGCCGACCGCGTCTTCGTCAGCGAAGTGGACGAGAGCGACGGCTCGATCGCGCTCTACCGGCCGAAGATCGCGGTGCTCAACAACGTCAGCCTCGACCACAAGTCGATGGAAGAGCTGCGCGCCCTGTTCGGGGACTTTCTGGCGCGGGCCGGGACGGCGGTGATCAATCTCGACGATCCGGAGACCAGGGCCCTGGCCGAGGGGCTCCCGCCGGAGCGGCGGATCACCTTCTCTTTCAAGGACCCGTCGGCCGACCTCTACAGTCCCGGCATCGACGGCGGCAGCGACTACACCTATTTCGCCGTCATTCCCAAGGGCGACCGGAACGACGCCGCTTTCGCAACGGTCCGACTGTGGGGCGCCCACAATGCCCGGAACGGGCTCGCCGCCCTCGCCGCCGCGATCGCGGCGGGCGTGAGCCTCGACGCCGCGATCGCAGCGCTCGCGGACTTCGAGGGGCTCCGCCGCCGCTTCGAAGTGGTGGGCAAGTCGAACGGCGTGACCGTGATCGACGATTTCGGGCACAATCCGGACAAGATCGCGGCTACCCTGCAGGCGGCCCGAGCCTATCTCGAGGGCCGCCTTCTCCTCTTCTTCCAGCCGCACGGCTACGGGCCGCTGAGGACGATGCGAAAGGAGCTCGTCGCGGCCTTCGCCGAGGGCATGGCCGCCGAAGACGTGCTCGTCCTGTGCGACCCGGTCTATTACGGCGGCACCGTCGAGCGGACGGTGACCAGCGCCGACGTCGTCGCGGACGTTCGAGCCGCGGGCCGCCTGGCCGAGCATATCGCGGACCGCTCGGAGGCGGGCCGTCGCCTCGCCGCCCTGGCCCGTCCCGGCGACCGGATCCTCGTCATGGGCGCCCGCGACGACACCCTCAGCCAGTTCGCCGCGGAAGTGCTGGACGGGCTGCCCTGACCGCCATCCCGGCGAAAGCCGGGATGGCGGGAGCTGCTGCCCGACCCTGCCAGGCGGCGGCCCCATTGGCGCCCTAATCGCTTGGCACAGGCTCGTGCCGGACATAAGGGGCTGGGATGACCGACAGGGAAGAGACGTTCGCCAAGGTGGCGCAGCTCATCGAGCCGTTCAACAAGAAGGGCGTCGGTCTCGCCGACTCGACCAGCTTCGCCGGCGACCTCGAATGGGACAGCCTCATCGTCATGGATTTCGTCGCCTCCGTCGAGGACGAGTTCGACATCCTGATCACGATGAACATGCAGGCGGAGATCGAGACGGTCGGCCAGCTGGTCGACTCGGTCGAAGAGCTTCGGAACGGCGGATGAGGGATTGGGCCTCGGAAATCCTCCCCGCGAGCGCAGCTCGGGGGGAGGGGGACCACCCGAAGGGTGGTGGAGGGGTAATTGGCGAGGCCTGTGCCATCTACCCCTCCACCACACTTCGTGTGGTCCCCCTCCCCATCTCCGATGGGGAGGATTATTCGTGACCGAATCCGCCGCCAACCCCATGGATCCCGGCGAAGCGCCCGCGGGCCACACCGTCGGCCGCGACCTCTTCTCCAAGTTCGACGCCCTGATCGCCGAGCGCGAAGCCTTGCTCGACACCGGAGTGCGCGACCCGTTCGGGCTCGTCATGGAGCAAGTGCTCTCGCCGACGCGCGCGATCGTCAACGGCAAGGAGACGATCCTTCTCGGCACCTACAATTACATGGGGATGACCTTCGATCCCGACGTCATCGAGGCCGGAAAGCAGGCCCTCGATTCCTACGGCGCCGGAACCACCGGAAGCCGGGTCCTGAACGGCACCTACCAGGGGCACATGGAGGTCGAGGAGGCGCTGAAGGACTTTTACGGCACTCGCCACGCCATGGTCTTCTCGACCGGCTACCAGGCCAATCTCGGGCTGATGTCGACCCTGGCCGGCAAGGAGGATTACATCATCCTCGACGCCGACAGCCACGCGTCCATTTACGACGGGTGCAAGCTTGGCGACGCCCAGATCGTCCGATTCCGTCACAACAATGTCGAGGATCTCGACAAGCGCCTGGGCCGGCTCCCGGCGGAGGGCGGCCGTTTGGTCGTCCTCGAAGGCGTCTATTCGATGCTCGGCGACATCGCTCCGCTCAAGGAGATGGTCGAAGTCGCCAAGCGGCACGGAGCGATGGTCGTCGTCGACGAGGCGCACGGAATGGGCTTCTTCGGACCCAACGGCCGAGGCGTGTTCGAGGAAGCGGGGGTCGAGGGCCAGATCGATTTCGTCGTCGGCACCTTTTCGAAATCGGTCGGGACGGTCGGCGGGTTCGTCGTCTCCAACCACCCCAAGTTCGATGTTCTGAGGCTCGTCTGCCGGCCGTACGTCTTCACTGCCTCGCTCCCACCCAGCGTCGTCGCCACCGCCGCCACCTCGATCCGGAAGCTGAAGTTCGCCGGCAACAAGCGCCAGCACCTCTGGGAAAACAGCCGCCGCCTCCACAAGGGCCTTCGCGATCTCGGCTTCGACCTCGCCACTCCCGAGGCGCAGTCGGCGATCATCGCCATCCTCCTGCCCGACCAGGACAGGACAGTCCGAATGTGGCAGGCGCTGCTCGAAGCCGGGGTCTACGTCAACATGGCCCGCCCGCCCGCGACCCCCGCCGGGATGTACCTGCTGCGCTGCTCGCTGTGCGCGGACCACACCGAAGAGCAGGTCACCCGGATCCTCGGAATGTTCCAAAGCGCGGGCAAGGCTACGGGAATTTTGTAGACTCCCGGGGCCGCCCCCCCTGCCGTCGTCAGTGCCCCACCGCCCACCACAGCATCCCGGCAGCCGCGCACCCCGCCAGCACCACCGGAGCGCCCAGCCTGAAGCGGAAGGTCGCGACCAAGGCGGCGGCGGCGAGGGCGCAGGCGGCGAGGTCGACGCTGGCCGCCACGGGGACATCGAAGCTCAGGGGCCCCGTTTCCACCTCCCGCACCTCCCCGAACAGCGTATGGAGCGCGAACCAGACCGCCAGGTTGAGGATCACCCCGACCACCGCCGCCGTGATCGCCGACAGCGCGGCGCTGAGCGCCCGATTGTCGCGCAGCTTCTCCACGAACGGCGCTCCGAGGAAGATCCACAGGAAGCACGGAGTGAAGGTCACCCAGGTCGTGAGGAGGCCGCCCAGGGTCCCCGCAACCATCGGATGAAGCCCGCCCGGGTCGCGATAGGCGCCCATGAAGCCGACGAACTGGGTGACCATGATCAGCGGCCCCGGAGTCGTCTCCGCCATTCCGAGGCCGTCCAGCATCTCGCCCGGAGCCAGCCAGCCGTAGGTCTCGACCGCCTGCTGGGCGACGTAAGCGAGCACGGCATAGGCCCCGCCGAAGGTCACCACCGCCATCTGCGAGAAGAACAGGCCGATCTTGCTGAACACGCTGTCCGGCCCCGCCGTCGCGAACAACAGCGCCAGCGGTCCGAGCCACAGCAGGAGGAACACCGCCGAAATTCGAAGCGCCCATCCAAGGCTCGGCACGGCATGGGCCGGGATCCGGTCGCCCAGCGCGGTCTCCGCTCCCGTGGGCTCCGGACCGTGCCCGCCGCCGCTGAAGGCGCCCGAGCCGCGGCGCCCTCCCAGGTAGCCGATCATCCCGGCGAGCAGCACGATCAGCGGAAACATCACTCCGAAGAAGAAGATGGCGACGAAGGCCGCCGCGGCGATCCCGCGCAGCACGTTGTTGCGAAGCGCCCGCGAACCGATCCGGCGGACCGCGTCGGCAACGATGGCGAGAACCGCCGCCTTGAGCCCGAAGAACAAAGCGGCCACCGCCCCGACGTTCCCCGCAGCCGCATAGATCCAGGACAGGATCATGATCGCCGCGAAGCCCGGCAGAACGAACAGGGTGCCCGCGATCAGCCCGCCTTTGGTGCGATGCATGAGCCAGCCGATATAAGTGGCGAGCTGCTGCGCCTCGGGACCGGGCAGGAGCATGCAGTAATTGAGCGCGTGAAGGAACCGGGCTTCCCCGATCCAGCGCCGTTCCTCGACCAGTATCCGGTGCATGAGGGCGATCTGCCCGGCCGGCCCGCCGAAGCTCAGCAATGCGATCTTCGCCCATATCCGGGTCGCCTCGGCGAGCGAGACGGCGCTCTCCGGCCCTTCCACCGGCTCGGTTGAAGCGGAGCTCGACATCCCCGCCTGACGTCTCATCGCGCGTTGCGTTCCCTCCCGGATCGAGCCCCTCTCCCGTCCGCGGACCGCGAGGCACGGCCACCGCCCCCCAAAGCACGGCGAATCGAGCCCTGCCTTTGGGAACCTTCTTTCCATCCCCTCCCCGCTCGGTCTAGACTCGCCCCCATGGCGGGCGACGACATGTACGCCGGTCCGGAGGAGAGGACCTCCGGGGCATGGCGGGGGGTGCTGGCGAGCGCGGGGGCCGTGCTCGCGGCCCTGCTGCTCGTCGCCCTGATGCTGATGGTCACGAGTTCGAACGAGGTTCGGGACCGGGCCCTCGCCTCGGAGCGCCACAGCTACGACGTGATGCTCCTCACCCGAACCGTCGACGGCACCATCGCCCGGGCCGAGGCGGCGCTCGGCCGCTACGTGCTCGACGAGGACGTCGCCACCAGCGGAAGCGTCTACGGAGCGGAATGGCGCCAGGCTCAGCAGCTCATCGCCGAGCTCAGGCGGCAGGTCCGCGGAAACAAGGAGCAGCTTGCCCGGGTCGAAGCGCTCGAGGCCCTGTTCGCGACTCGCGGGCGCGAGCTCGCACCGGCCGCGGTCGCCGCCCAGGCCAAGCGCGGCAGCGGCGGACTCTCGCTCTTCTATGGCGCAGCCCTCACTCCGACCGGGCCCAAGCTTCGCGAGACCCTCGCCCAGATCGCGGCCGCCGAGCGGGAGGACTTACGCACCCGGATGGCCGCCACCAGGGTCTCGGGCACCCGCTCGGACCAGCTCACCGAATGGCTGGGCTGGCTTGCGGTCGCGATCGGGGTCGGAGCGATCGTGCTCGGCTGGCTCGCTTTCCGTGCGATAAGCGAGCGGCTGGCGGCGCTTCGCGAGGCCGACAGCGAAGCCAGCCGCGCCAGCCAGCTGGACCAGGCCGTGCGCGAACGGACCCGCGAATTGAGCCAGGCCTATGAGCAGCTCAAGGCTGAGTCCGCGGAACGCGAAGCGGCGGAGGCTCAGCTCCGCCAGGTCCAGAAGATGGAGGCGGTCGGCCAGCTTACCGGCGGAATCGCGCACGATTTCAACAACATGCTGGCGGTCGTCGTCGGCGGGCTCGATCTTGCCCGGCGCAAGCTGACGGGGCGGCGCCGCGAGGTCGAGTTCCACCTCGACAACGCGATGGAGGGCGCGACCCGGGCCGCGGCGCTCACCCGCCGCCTCCTCGCCTTCGCCCGGGCCGAGCCCTTGCTTCCGGTCGCCGTCGCGCCGGCCGGGCTGGTCGAGGGCATGCTGGATCTGGTCGACCGCTCGATCGGCGAGCGGATCACCGTGCGCACTTCCTTCCCGCAAGACACCTGGAACGTCAGCGTCGACACCAACCAGCTCGAAAACGCGATCCTCAACCTCGCCGTCAACGCCCGCGACGCGATGGACGGCGAAGGCCAGCTCGGGATCGACGTCGAGAACGTCGCCGTCGCCGCCGGCCAGGTCGGCGAGCTCGGGGCAGGCGAGTATGTGAGGATCAGCGTTTCCGACACCGGCTCGGGCATGTCCCCGGAAGTCATCGAGCGGGTGTTCGAACCCTTCTTCACGACCAAGCCGGTCGGGAAGGGCACCGGCCTCGGTCTCAGCCAGATCTTCGGCTTCGCCCGGGAATCGGGCGGCGACGTGGTCATCGATTCCACCGTCGGACTAGGCTCCACCGTCTCGCTCTATCTGCCGCGCTCGAACCGGCAGGTGGAATCGTCGGCCGGCCCAGCCCCGGGGCTCGACGAAGGGGCGCAAGGGTCGGCCGGAACGGCGATCCTCGTCGTCGAGGACGATCCGAGGGTCAGCCGATCGACCGTCGGAGCGCTCGAGGAGCTCGGCTACAGGCCCATCGCCTGCGCCGGCGGCCGCGAGGCGCTGGAGATACTGGAGCGCGAGGACGGACGGATCGAGCTCGTCATCACCGATATCATGATGCCCGAAATGACCGGGCCGGAGCTGGTCCGCGAAGCCACGGCGCGCTGGCCCTCGACCGCGATCCTCTTCGTCACCGGCTATGTCGGGGAAGCGGGAAGCGAGGAGCTGAGCGGCCACGACATATTGAGGAAGCCCTTCACCGTCGCGGCACTCGCCGCCGCCGTCGCCGGAGCGCTCGCCCGCCGTCCTAGCGAATGGCCCCCCGCTTCAGCAGCCGCGGCAGCAGGCCGATAGCCGCGACGAGGGGCCAGCGCCGCTGCCAGGGCTTGATCTCGATCTTGGTCCCGGCGTGGCGGTTGATCTTCCAGGCAAGATAGTCGATCCCGCCCGCATAGGTGCCGCTCGCCTTGGCCAGCCGCAACACGGTCAGAGCCTTGCCTGCCCGCCGCCGAGCCGCCCAGCGCTTCTTGGCCCTCGTGCGGTCCGCCTCCGCCACCCGGGAGTCGAGATCGATTCCCGCAGCGGCGACCGCCGGCCCGGTGAAGCGCCGATAGCGCCCAGGCTCAGCCTCGACCACGGACGCGGGCCGCCCTTGCCGCTCCGCCCTCAGCTCGGCCGAATAGGTGAGAGTGAAGGCGCAGCGCCACAGATCGAGCGGATCGCCGCCGCCATCCCAAAGCGGCCGCGCCTCGCCGAGCAGCGTCGGCGCCGCCCTCGCCACCGCAGCGACGGCCCTGCCCGCCGCCGCCTCGTCCGAGCTCCACACCAGCCGAGACGGCTGGGCGAACCGCGCCCAGACCGAGACGGACAAGGTCTCCGGCCCGTTCAGCCGCTCGAAGTCGGCCTCGCTCAGCACGGCATATTTGGCGATCAGCCCATCATGCTCGAACGGGAATACGTTGGGCGGTATCAGCCGGTTGGCCGGCGCCCGCCAGCTTCGCCCGTAGGCGGCGCGGTAATCCGAAACGATCAGGTAGAAATCGAGCATCAGCCGGTCGAGCTCGCGCTGCCTCAGGCACGATCCGTAGAAGAGGACGGCCCGCGCGGCTCCGGGATAAGCACCCGCCAACGCCGCCGCCATCGCGCTTACGCGCGGATCGACGGGCTCGGCCAGTTCGGCCGCGACGAGGGTGCGGAGGGCTTCCGGCATGCCGCCCTATATCGTGATAGCGACCGTCATTGCGAGCGCAGCGAAGCAATCCACTGCGGACCCGGAGGCGGCTGGATTGGCGCGTCGCTTCGCTCCTCGCAATGACGGCGCTAGAATCGACATTCAGTGGCGTCGCTTCAACCCCCCTCTCCCCGAGGGGGAGAGGGCCCGGTGAGGGGGCTCGGCCGCCGAGAACAGGCGCTGCCGCCGAGCCCCCTCTCCCTACCCTCTCCCCGCCGGGGAGAGGGACGAATGTTCGAATTAGCCCTCTGAATGTCGATACAGCCTAGAATCGACTGTGACCTATGCATCACTCCGTCCGAGCCAGCAGATCGATCAGCTCCTGCCTCCAGAACTTGGCCCAGCTATGCGTGCCGTGGCCGCGCGTATCCGAAGTGGCCCGGATCAGGATGTAGCGTCCGGTCTTCAGCCGCCTCGCCGCGTCCTCGGCGATCCCGTAGTCGGCCGGATTGATGAAGTCGTCGGCAGAGTTCACCCAGGTCATCGGCGCTCGGATCCGCTCGAGCCGCGGCCAGGGATTGTAGGTGCGCGACGCTTCGAGCTGGTAGATGAGGTCGTTGGAGTCGCGGGTCGGCAGGTCCTTCGCCACCCGGTCGACTATGTAGGAATCCGCCGCCTCGCGGGTCGGATAGGCCTTCTGCAGATAGAGCGGAGCGAAGCCGGCGATCTGAAGGACGCTCACCGCGGTTCGAAGCCCCTGCATCGGCTGCGCGTCGTAATTGCCGCCCGCCCAGGCGGGGTCGCTCCTGATCCCCTCGATCGCAAGCCTGCGCCACATCCGGTTGTGCCCGGCGATCTCGGTCGGAAGGCACGCCATCGGCATCAGCGCCCGGGCGAAATCGGGATGGGCCTGCGCCCACGCGAAGATGTGCATGCAGCCCATCGACGTCCCGACCATCAGCCGAAGACGCCTTACTCCAAGGCCCTCGACGAGCATCCTGCGCTGAGCTTCGACCATGTCGTCATAATCGTATCTGGGGAATCGCATCCGCTCCCCGTCGCTCGGCTTGGACGATTTGCCGTGGCCGATTCCGTCGGGGAGGATGACGTAATAGCGGCTTATGTCGAGCGGCTGGCCGGGCCCGAACAGCTCGGCCGCGAACTGCGGCTGGAGGAACTGGCGGCCGGTGCCGCCGGTGCCGTGAAGCACCATGACCGCGTTGGTCACCGCGCCCGCGGAGTCCCGCCTCGGAGTGCCGAGCGTGGCGTAATGGATCTTGAGGCCGGCCATTCTCTCGCCGGTTCGGAAACCGAAGTCCTTGAGGACGACGTCGCCTTCCTTCAGCCACTCCGAATAATCCGTCTGAGCGGGCGAGGCGCCGGGCGTGGCCAGTGCGAGCAGTCCAAGAACGAGCTTCAGCATCGCCGTCTCCCTTGGTTCGGGGCTTTACCCCCGGGCGGGGCCGATGCTCAATGCCGCCGATACGAGGACGGTTCACCTACTGGGTGTCGAACCCGGGTAATGTCCTCCGCATGCGAGGCATGCGGAGGGGGACCACGTGAAACGTCGTGGAGGGTAATTGCCCTGAGATCGGAGGATCGCGCTCGAACCGTCGGCAGCCGTGCCGGTTACCCCTCCACCGCCCTTCGGGCGGTCCTCCTCCCCATCTCGCGATGGGGAGGACAAGTCATTTCGGCCCGATCGGCTTCAGATCGGTCAGCGACAGCCTTTCGAAACGCGCGGCCCAGGGCGAATCCGGTTGCAGCTCGGTTTCCAGATAGGCCGGCTTGAGCACTTCGGGCGGCCGCTCGGCCTGTTGCGACGGGGCGAGGGACTCGATGTCGAAGGCCTGCGCGAACTTCAGTCCGACCTGTCCGTCCTTCGACCAGCGCACCTCGGCGACCTGGAAGCCGGCCTCGCCGAGGTCCAGCTCGACCTCGGAGCCGGGGCAGAGCTCGCGGCCGCTCTCGACTTGGGCGCCATGGCCGGAGATATTGCGGAGCCGCACCGGAATCGAAATCCCGCTCCAGTAGAGCGTCCCGGCCCGAAGCAGTCTCTGGCGCGGCTCGCGGTCGGCGACGGCGTGGAGCGCGGCGCTATCCGGCTTGTCCGGCTTGAAGACGGGGCCCGCGCGATCGGAGGTCCAAAGGATGGTCTCGTCGACGAATTCCAGCCCGACCCGGCCTTCGCGGACCCACCGCACGATGCATTTGGTCCGGCTCTTTCCGTCGAACAGAAGGTCGACCTTCTCGCCGATTCGAGGGTCCAGATCGCCGCGGATCATCGCGCCTCGAGAGGAGACGTTGACCACGGCGACGTCCTGGCGGCGGCGGCGAAAGACCATCGTCGTGCTTTCGACGATTCCCCGCAGCCGGTCCTCGAGCCGCTGGTCGGTCACCCGCGCCTCCTGGCGCTTGATCGCGACCTTGGCGAGGCCTCCGGCGCTCGCGCCTTCAGCCTTGGTCTTACCCTTGCGCGCGACGAGGGCCGGCTTGGGCTCCCCGGAAAGGATCGTTGAGCGGAGTTCGTGCATTTCGGCCCCCAGGATCGGCGTGTCAGGGGTCCAATCGCACAGAAATGATTACCGAATCGCTAGCCGAACCCGTTGAGGACGTTCGTTTATGCCCAGGCCGCAGCTGAACCTGTTCGAAGATCCGCCGCCTTCGGCGCCATCGGGGCTGGTCTATGCGCCCGGCTTTATCGACGAACGGGAGGAAGCCCGGCTCGCCGACCGGATCGCCGCCCTCCCCTTCAAGCCGTTCGAGTTCCACGGCTTCACCGGCAACCGCCGCACCGTCTCGTTCGGGATGCATTATGCGTTCGACGGCAGCGGCCTGCGCGAGGCGGAGCCGATCCCGGACTGGCTCGGCCCGCTGCGGGCCCGGGCCGCGGCCCTGGCCGGATTCGAGCCGGAAGCCTTCGTCCACGCCCTGGTGATCGAATATGCCCCGGGCGCCGGGATCGGCTGGCACCGCGACCGGCCCGTCTTCGGCGATGTGGTCGGAATCTCGCTGCTCGCTCCGGCGCCTTTGCGATTCCGGCGAAAGGCCGAAGAGAGGTGGGAGCGCTTCACCCTCACCGCGGAGCCCCGCTCAGCCTATCTGCTTCGGGGCGAAGCGCGGCACCAGTGGGAGCACAGCATCCCGCCATTGGAGACGTTGCGTTATTCGGTGACTCTGCGGACTTTGGCTTAAGAATCCTCCCCCGGATTTCCGGGGGAGGGGGACCGCGCGAAGCGCGGTGGAGGGGTTCTTCGGAAGCAGGAAGGCCCCTCCACCACCCTTCGGGTGGTCCCCCTCCCCTGCAAAGGCAGGGGAGGAATTTCCTTAGCTGTAGAAAATATGAAGGCCGATCTGGGTCTGCCTGGTGAGGCGCTTGCCCCAGCTCGGCGAGACGTAGGTGGCGTGATACCAGAGCACGCTCGAGGGCAGGTTTCCGGCCAGCTTCTGGCGCGCGATGCTGGCGATCGCGACGGCGGTTTTCCACGCCTCCGAGGCGCGGTCGGCACGCGGGAAACGCCCGCGCTGGATGAAGGAGAACTGGGCCTTCTGGGTGATGACGGCGCAAAGGTCGGTCGGATAACGGCCGGACGAAGAGCGGTTGAGGACGACTTCGGCGACGGCGAGCTGCCCTTCGATCGGCTCGCTGCGGGCCTCGAAGTAGACGGCGTTGGCAAGGCACTCCATCTCCCGGTCGGTGGCCTGGGTTCCGGCATAAGCGGCGACCAGGTCGGCCAGCGGCTTGCCGGGCGACGGAACGGACGCGTCGGACTTCGGAGTCACCAGCGAGGTGACGCTCGTCCACATCCTGGAGAACAGGCTCGGATCGGTCATGGTCGACGCTTCGGGCGCCTGGGGTGCCTGGGGCGCCAGAGTCCTGACGACGGCCGGAGCCAGGGTCTCGCCGGCGGCGGCGGGGTCGGAGTAGCTGGCCCCGGCGACAAGCGCAAAGGCAGCCGCGGCGAAGCCCGCGGCGCGAACGATCCGGTTCATCTAGTCTCTTTTTTTATGCGGCCGGCTGATCCCCCGGATGCGAGAACCGCACCCCCTGATCGCCCCCCGTCTCGAGCTCCCGCCAGCCGCTGATCGGCTGCGGCGGACCCGCTCTCGCTACTAAGCTGAGGGGCAGATGGTCGAAGTCGGGTGGGCGCGCAACCCGTCGGGCCCGGCGAAGCGATGAGTCGTGTGACTCAAGGGACACTCCGAAAAAATATTCGACTTATCCGGGAACCTTCCAAAAAAACCGCATTTTTCAAGCACCTGGAAGGGCGGAATTGGCCGGGTCCGAAACGTTCTCTGCCGAACCGGGGCTGACCGGCGCCGGCTCCTCACCCGCGATCACCTTGACGAAGGCGCTTTGCACCCAGCCGGACCGGCACGGTCCGTCATAGTCCCGGCGCCGCGTCACGGGCTCGGAGACTCCGCATCGCTCGGCGAGCGCTCCACCTTCGTCGAAGACGATTCCGAACCATTTCTGGTCGAGGCTTCGAGTGCAGATGAAGAAGCGTCCGCCGCTCGCCACCTTTCCCGTCTCCCCGGCATTGTCGAAAGGCGAGGAGCGGACCGGCAAGGCTTCGCCGGCCTTCAGGTTGCGGGTGGTTCCGGCCGCGCTGCAGGCCCGGAAATTGGCCCCGAGCTCGCCTATCCGAACCCGCCGCGATTCGGGCGGCACGGCCGCGGCTTCCGGGACGGACCGGTTGTCACGGGCCTCGCGGTCGGCGACCGTGGCTGGATCTCCGCAGGCGGAAGGGATCAGGCAGAACAGGATGACGAGCGATCGCATGCGCGTCCTTGTGGCGCGATGCGCGGTAAAAATCTACGCTGGCCGGGGAGGAAGAGGTGAATGGCCCACTGGCTGATGAAATCGGAGCCCGGAAGCTATAGCTGGGACAGGCTGGTCCGAGACGGCGGCACCGAGTGGGACGGGGTCCGCAACAACGCCGCCCGGCTCCATCTGAAGGCGATGAAGGCCGGAGACGAGGCCTTCTTCTACCACAGCATGGACGAGCGTTCGGTCGTCGGGATCGTTCGGATCACCCGCGAGGCGCAGCCGGACCCGAAGGACGGCGACTGGGTCTCGGTCGCGGTCGAGCCGGTTCGGGCCATCGGTCCCGTCGCCCTGAAGTCGATCAAGTCCGATCCGCGGCTCGCCGGAATGAAGCTGATCCGACAGTCCCGCCTCTCGGTCGCTCCGGTCCGGGACGAGGAATGGGCGGTCGTCCTCGAGCTTGCGGGCGCGCGATGATCGCGCTCCTCGGACTGCTGCTTGGCGCCGCCGCGCCCGCGGAAACTCCCGCCGCCTTCGTCGACCGCCTCTACGCAGGCCATCGCGATCCCGATTACAGCCCGCTCGCCCGCCCCGAACGGGTGTTCGCCGAGCCGCTCGTCGCCGCGAGCGTCGGACGAGCCGAGCCCCCTCGAAAGCCTCCGCCGCTTCAACAGCCGGCGCCGGTCGCCCTGACCGTCATCCCGGCGAAAGCCGGGACCCCAGGGCGAGAAGTCTCGGCCATTTCCCCAGGTCCCGGCTTTCGGGTTCCCATCAAAATACTACTTTGATGGGGTCCCTCCCGGGATGACGGACGCTACAGCACGAAGTCCGACGCGATCAGAGGCACCGCCCCCGACAGCTGGATCTGCAGGTCTGCCACTCCGTCGCCGTTGACGTCGCCGAAGACGGTGGTGATCCCGGCCGACGTCTCGAAGCGCAGCTGCCCCGCCACGTTGGAGAAAGCCGACGTCCCGATGAAGGTGAAGGCCTGGTTGGCGCTCAGCAGGCTGTTGGCGTCGATTCCGCTGAGCGAGATCTTGTCCCCCTGGGAACGGCTGAAGTCCGTGATCAGGTCCAGCGATCCGGCGGTCGACTCGGACACGTTGTTGTAGGCGAACTGGTCCTTCCCGAGCCCCCCGGACAGCTTGTCGGCCCCGTCGCCGCCCACCAGCACGTCGTTTCCGCCTTCGCCGTAGATCTCGTCGGCGCCGGCCATGCCGAAGATGGTGTCGTGGCCGTCCCGGCCGAAGACGAGATCCTCCTCGTTCGAGGTGCGCAGAGCGACGATGAGGCTGGTGGCGGAAATCGAGTCGCCCGCCGAGGTGCCGGTGACGGTGTTGCCGTCGCGGATGTTGCTGACGGTGACGTTGAGCGCCTGGTCGTCGACGAGCTGGCCGTCGCTTGCTCGAACCACCACCGCGTAGACATTGTCCTGGTTGGAATCGCCGGGCAGCTCCCAGTCGGGTTCGGCGACGAACTGGAGGGCGCCGGTCTGCGGGTTGATCGTGAACCGGGCCGCATCGGCGCCTCCGACGATCGAATAGGTCGCAGTCGAGCCGTCCGGATCCGTCGCCGCGACGACGGTGACGGCCAGGCTGTTCTCCGCGACCGACACCGCGGCGGCGGCCCCGGCCCCGTTCGACGTGATCGCCGGCGCCTCGTTGACGTTGCCCACCGCGACGGCGATCGCCTGGGTGTCGGTGAAGCTTCCGTCGCTTGCCGAGACCAGGACGTCGTAGACGTTGTTGCCGCCCGAATCCGACGGCGCCTCGAAATTGGGCGCGGCGACGAAGGCCAGCACGCCCGTCGCCGGGTCGATGGTGAAGCGGGCCGAATCCAGGCCCCCGGCGATCGCGTAGGTCACCGCTGCGCCGTCGAGATCGACCGCCGCGACCTTCGTCACCGCGGTTCCGTTCTCGGCCACCGCCACCGAGGCGCTTGCGCCTGCGCCGTTGGAAGTGATCGAGACGCCCTCGTTGACGTTGCCCACCGACACCGCGATCGCCTGGCTGTCGCTGAAGCTGCCGTCGCTTGCCGATACGATCACGTCGTAGACGTTGTTCGCGCCGGAATCGGCCGGCGCCTCGAAATTCGGCGCTGAGAGGAAGGAAAGCGCACCGGTGGCCGGGTCGATCCTGAAGCGCGCGGCGTCGGCGCCGCCGGAGATCGAGTAGGTCACCGCGCCGCCGTCCGGATCGAGGGCCGACACGCCGGTCACGGCCGTGCCGTTCTCCGCCACAGCGACCGAGGCGCTTGCGCCGCCGCCGTTGGAGACGATTGCGAGCGTCTCGTTCACGTTCGAAACCGTCACCGCGACCGCCTGGCTGTCGGTGAAGGCGCCGTCGGTGACCGACACGACGACGTCGTAGACATTGTTTCCGCCCTGGTCCGTCGGCGACTCGAAGTTCGGCGCCTGAACGAAGCGCAGGGCCCCGGTCCGCGCATCGATGGTGAAGAGCGCCGAGTCCGCTCCGCCGACGATCGAATAGGTGAGCGAATCGCCGTCGACGTCGCTCGCGGCCACCGTCGTCACCGCCAGACCGTTCTCGCCGACCGAATAGGCCGCGCTCTGCGAGCCTCCGCCCGAGGTGATCGAAACCCCCTCGTTGACGTTGTCGATCTGCACCCGGATCTTCTGCGAGCCGGTGAACTCGCCGTCGCTGGCGCCGACTTCCACCGAATAGACATTGGTCCCCGAACCGCTGCCCGGCGCCTCGAAATCGGGGGCTGCGATGAAGGTCAGGACGCCCGTCGCCGGATCGATCGCGAACAGGGCCGCATCCGCGCCGCCCAGGATCGAGTAGCTCACCGCGTCGCCGTCCTGGTCGAAGGCGGTGACGGTGGTGACGTGCCGGCTGCCTTCGTCGACCGAAACGGTCGCGTCGCCGCCCCCGTCGGAGGTGATCCAGAGACCCTCGTTGCGGTCCGCGACGGTGATCGCGAAAGCCTGGTCCGCGCTCGACGTCGAAGAGCTCGCGGTGACGACGACGTCGTAGACGTTGTCGCCGCCGGAATCGGCTGGGGCCTCGAAATCGGCATAGACCCCAGGTTTGAAAGTCAGAGCGCCGGTATGGGTATCGACGCGGAAAAGGGCCGCGTCGGCGCCTCCGGTGATCGCGAAAGTGACCGGCCAGTCCTCCTCGTCCCTGGCGTCGACGTCGGCGACCGCGATGCTGCCCTCCTGCACGGTGAGCGCGACCGCGTCGGAGCCGGCGTAGGAGAGTATCTCGACCGGCTCGTCGATATTGCCGACCGCGACCGCGACGGACTGGCTGTCCGTGAAGGCTCCGTCCGTGACCGAGACGACGACGTCATAGACATTGTCGCCGCCGGAATCGGACGGCGCTTCGAAATTCGCGGCCTGGACGAAGCTCAGCACTCCGGTGCGGGAGTCGATCGCGAACCGCGACGAATCCGCCCCTCCGGTGATGGAATAAGTGACCTCGTCGCCGTCGGCGTCGCTTGCGGCGATGCTCGCCACGGCCGTGCCGTTCTCCGCGACGGTGACGGCAAGGAATTCCGCCCCGCCGCCGGAGGTGATCGCGACTCCTTCGTTGACGTTGCGGACCTGGACCTGGATCTTCTGAGTGACAATGAGCTCGCCGTCGCTGGCGCCCACCTCCACCTCGAAGGAATTGGTCCCGTGGGCCGGGGCTTCGTAATCGGGCGTTCCGACGAAGCGCAGAAGGCCCGTCGAAGCGTCGATCGTGAACAAGGCGGAGTCCGCGCCTCCGACGATGGAATAGACCGGCGCCGTGCCGTCCGGATCGTTGGCGACGACGGTGGTGACGTGGCGGTCGCCTTCATCCCTCGCCAGAGCGACGCTGGCGCCGCCGCCGTCGGAAGTGATGAACAGGCCCTCGTTCAGGTTCGTCACCGAAAGCGCGAAGCTCTGGGTGGCCGTGGACCCGCCCGCGCTGGCCGCGACCGCGACGTCGTAGACATTGTCGCCGTCCGAATCGGCCGCCGCCTCGAAATCCGGACCGGAGAGGAAGCTGAGTGCGCCAGTGCTCGGATCGACCGTGAACAGGCTCGAATCCGCTCCTCCGGCAATCGAGTAGGTCACCTCGCCGCCGTCGAGGTCCAGTCCCTCGACCCGGCCGGCCTGGGCGCCGTTCTCCGCAATGGATAGAGAAACCGTCTCGTCTCCGCCGTAGGAGAGGAGTTCGACCTCCTCATCGACATTGCCGACGATGACGGTGACGGCCTGGCTGGTGCTGTGCGTGCCGTCGCTCGCCGCGACCGTCAGCCGGTAGATATTGTGCCCGCCGGAATCCCGGGGCGATTCGAAATCCGGCGCTCCGACGAAGCGCAACGCGCCTGTCGCCGCGTCGATGGAAAACAGAGGAGAATCCTCGCCGCCGGTGATCATGTAGGTGAGCGGGCTGCCGTCGCCGCTCACCGCCGACACGATTCCCACCTGGCTCCCATTCTCCCCGACCGAATATTCCGAGCTCGGCGATCCGAAGCTCAGGCCCTCATAGACGTTGGCGACCGTGACCGAGATTGTCTGGTAGTCGTAGGTCTCGCCGTCGCTCGTTCCGACGACCACCTCGTAGACGTTGTCGCCGTCCGAATCCTGCCGGGTCTCGAAATCGGGCCGGTTCCTGAACTGGAGCGCCTTCGTGACGGGATCGAGCATGAACAGCGCCGCGTCGGCGCCTCCGGCGATTCCGTAGAAAGGCGTGCCGCCGTCCGGATCGACCGCGAGCAGGCCGAGCACCGGGCCGGTATTTTCGTCTATCGTGACCGAGACGTGATCCCCGCCACCGCCCGAAACGAACGCGATCGCCTCGTTCTCGTTCGTCACCGTGACCGAAAGGGCGCGAGTCGCCGACAGGCTGCCGTCACTGGCTGAAACCGTTACGTCGTAGACGTTGTCGCCGTCGGCATCGGCCGGAGCCTCGAAGTTGGGCGCTGCGAGGAAGCGCAGATCGCCGGTCGTCGGGTCGATCTCGAACAGATGGGCGTCGGCGCCGCCGGAAAGGGCGAAGCTCACCGAGTCCCCATCCAGGTCCTGCGCGGTAATGGTCATGACCGCCTTGGAGTTCTCGACGACCGGCTGAGCCGCGCCGGAAGTGATCGTCACGCCTTCGTTGACATCGCGGACCCGCACTTCGAGCGCCTGGGAGCCGACGAGCACCCCGTCGCTCGCGCTCACGGTCACGCTGTAGACATTGTCCCCGCCCTCGTCGGACGGCGCCTCGAAATCCGGAGCCTGGACGAAGCTGAGTGCACCGGTCGTCGGGTCGATCGCGAACCGTGCCGCATCGGCTCCGCCCGCGATCGCGTAGGTGAAGGCGGTGCCGGAATCCGGATCGGTCGCCACGACGCCGGTCACCGCCGTCGAGCCTTCGTTCAGCTCGATCGCCCCGACGGCGCCGCCGCCGTTCGAGACGATGACCGGCTGCTCGTTGACGTTGCCGACCGTGATCGCCAGCGCCTGCTCGTCCGAGAGGCTGCCGTCGCTCGCCCGGACGGTGACTTGATAGACGTTGTCGCCGTCCGAGTCCGCCGGCTGCTCGAAGTCGGGGGCCGTCAGGAACCTGAGAGCGCCCGTGGCCGAGTCGATCAGGAAGCGCGAGGCATCGGCCCCGCCCGAAATGGCATAGGACAAAGCCGCGCCCTCGAGGTCGGACGCTGCCACGATCGTCACCGCAAGCGCGCCCTCCACGACCGAAACGGCCGCTCCGCTGCCGCCCCCGTTCGAGGTGATGACGGGGGCATCGTTGGCGTTGGTGACCGTGATCGTGAGCGCCTGCGTATCCGTCCAGGTTCCATCCGACGCCCGGACGGTGACCAGATAGACGTTGTTCCCGTCGGAATCGGCGGGCTGCTCGAAATCGGGATTGGCAAGAAAGCTCAGCGCACCGGTCGAGGAATCGATCAGGAACCGCGACGCGTCGGCGCCGCCGGAGATCGAATAGGTGATCGGCGAGCCGTCCGGATCCACCGCCGTCACCTTCGTCACGGCCAGCTTGTTCTCCGCGACCGAGATCGCCGCCGAGGCGCCCGCGCCGTTCGAGGTGATGGTGAGGGCTTCATTCGTGTTGGTGACGGCGACCGAGATCGTCTGCTGGTCGTGATTCTCGCCGTCGCTGGCCCTGACGATGACCTGGTAGACATTGTTCTGGTCGGAATCGGTCGGTGCCTCGTAATTCGGCGCCGAGACGAAGGTCAGCGTTCCGGTGACGGCGTTGAGCGTGAAGCGCGCGGCATCGGTGCCGCCGACGATCGAATAGGTGATCGCATAGGGTCCGTCCGAATCGGTCGCGAACAACTGGGTGACCGAGGTTTGATTCTCCTGCTTCGACAGGCTCAGCGTATCCGCGCCGAGCTGGGGCGCGACGCTGGGCGTTGAATTATACTGAAGCATCTGCAGCTGGATGTCGTCGCCGCTCGAGGTGCCGGCATCGTTCGTGAAGCTGACCGCGAATTTGCCGCCGGCGAGGCCGGCCACGGCAACGCCGGTCCCGTTCGCAGAGCCGCCGTTGGCGACGAGGAACTCGCCGCCGATCCGCTGGCCGGATGCGGTGAAGGCCTGGCCCTTGATCCCGGTTATCTTGTCATACCAGGTGATCAGGATGGTGCCGTCCGCCAGGGTCGCGACATCGGGGTCCATCTGGACGCCCTCCGACATGCTGTTGACCGCGAAATCGCTGCCCACCTTCGAGCCCGAGGCGTTGAAGATCTGCGCCCGGATCCCGAGGCTGTCCGAATCGTAGGTCATCCAGGTGACCACGAACCCGCCTCCGGGAAGGGCGGCGACCTTGCCGAGCGTGTCGTACGCGATCGAGCCGTTGGCGACGAACTGCCCGCCCACCTTGACCCCGTCGGCGCCGTACAGCTGGCCGTAGACCTGGGAATTCGCATCGTTGCCCGTCTGCCAGGTGACGACGAAGCCGCCGTTCGTGAGGCCGACGATGTCTGCCTTCCACTGGCTTCCGGAAGCGGTGGTGTTGACCCGGAACTCCGTGCCGACGGCGGTCCCCGAGGAGTCGTAGCGCTGCGCCTTGACCGCCCAGCCTGAACCGTCCTGCGAAGTGTCGGTCGTGTACCAGGCGACGACGAAGCCGCCGTCGGTGAGGCCGGCGACGGTTGGATCCTTCTGGTCCAGCAACGTCTGGCTGTTGACCCGGAACTCGCCGCCCACCGCGGCGCCCGACGAGTCGAACAGCCGCGCCTTGACGGCGGTGCCGGAGCCGTCCTGAGTCGTGTCGCCGGTTTGCCAGGTCACGACATAACCGCCATTGGCTAGCGCCGCGGTCTGCGCGGCCGCCTGCTCGCCCGCGCCTAGATTGTTGACCAGGGTCTCGGTCCCGACCGCGACTCCCTGGGCGCTGTAGCGCTGCGACTTGATCGCCCCCGAATATCCGTCCGAGATGCTGTCCGTCGTCTGCCAGGTGACGACGAAACCGCCGTCGGCGAGTGCGGTGATCGAGGACTTGTTCTGGCTCGACGCGGTCTGGCTGTTGACGCCGATCGGCGCCCCCGAACGAACGAAAGACGGCATGGTTTTCCCCCCCAAATGTCCGGCCAGATTAGGAAAGCCCGGCTTTACATTGTGTAAAGCGCCGGAATTTTTCCTGACCTGCCGGCGCCGGCCCTCCTCAAGAGCGCCCAACGACGAAGCGACAATAGCATCATCTGTTCTGTGTTTGTCCTACAAAATTCGAGCGCTGCGTTGGGCCTTGGCCGGCCCGGCCTCCGCCGGGACGAGTCCGGGATCTCGGCCGCCCTTTCGCAAAGCCTGTCAGGCTGTTACGCCCGGGCCTCGCCGCAACGGCAAGGGATCCCGGATGTTCGCCTATTTCACGGATACGCTGCCGCATTTCCTGGCCTATTTCGGGGCCGCCCTCCTCCTCGCCGCCGCCTTCCTCGCCCTCTATGTCGCGATCACCCCCCACCGCGAGTTCGATCTCATCGGCAAGGGCAACGTCGCCGCTGCGGTCCAGCTCACCGGGACCTTCCTCGGCTTCTGCGTGCCCGTCGCAATGGTCATCGGCCATAGCGTCGACATCCCCGACATGCTGCTTTGGGGCGCGGTCGCGGCGATCGTCCAGCTGGCCGTCTTCTTCCTCATCTCGAGGCTGCTGTTCAGGGCGATCTCGACCCGGATCGCCGATGGCTGCGCGGCGTCGGGTATCTTCGTCGGCGGCGCCGGCCTGGGGATCGGGATCCTCCAGGCCGCCTGCATGGTTCCCTGAGGCCGGCGCGAGGACCAGAGGCATGAGAAAGCAATTGTCCATGACCACGGCAATGGCGGCGGCCCTCGTCGCGCTTCCGGCCTGCTCGTCGAACGACGGCTGGAACGAGGATGTGGTCGCGGACCGCGACACCGCGGTCTGCGTCGACCGGCAGGGCAGCCGGGTGGACGACGATCTGTGCGGCGACGGCCGCCGCGGCGGCGGCGGGGTCTCGAGCGCCTTCCTGTGGTATTATATCGGCCGAAACGCCGCGGTGCCCTATTATGGCGATTCCATCCACGATCGCCGCTACGCCCGCCAGGGCCGGGCGGGCTCCTTCGCTCCGCGGCCCGGCGTCAGCTACGCCCGGGCGCCGGCCTCGACGAAGATGACCCGCTCGCAGGCCGTCTCGCGCGGAGGCCTCGGGTCGAGCTCCCGTCGCTTCGGCGGCGGCAGGTCCTGAGCCCGAATGGAGCGGCACTCGGCGGCCCCGCGCGAGGGATGGCAGTCCATCGTCGAGGCGCAGGGGCTGATCTGGCACAGCGAGGCCGGCCAATCCTATTGGGACGAGAGCGCTTATTATTCCTTCACTCCGGGCGAGATCGGGACGATCGAGGCCGCGACGGAAACGCTCTACGAACTCTTCCTCGAAGCGGGCGAGGAGATCGCCAACGATCCGACCCTCCTCGAGCTGTTCGGGATCCCGGACTTCTGCCACCGCGCGATCAAGGCCGCCTGGAGGCAGGAGCCGCCGGCGCTCAACTACGGCCGCTTCGACCTCGGCTATAGCGGCGAGGGCGAGCCCAAGCTGTTCGAGTTCAACTGCGACACGCCTACGTCGCTGCTCGAGGCGGCGGTGATCCAGTGGGAGTGGAAGGAAGACCTGTTCCCCGGCCTCGACCAGTTCAACAGCCTTCACGAGAGGCTGATCGCCCGCTGGGCCGAGCTTCGCCCGCGCCTCCACGGCCGGCGCATCTGGTTCACCCACACCGCCGACCCGTCGCACGAGGACACGATCACCACCACCTACCTTCGAGACCTCGCCGCGCAGGCGGGCCTCGAGACCCTCGGGGTCATGATCGACGATATCGGCCTCGATTCCGCAGGCCGGATCCTCGATCATGAGGACAATCTGATCACCGCAATCTTCAAGCTCTATCCCTGGGAGTGGCTCGTCGCCGAGGCTTATGGTCCCGACATCGTCCGCCACCTCCCCGACACCGCCTGGATCGAGCCGATCTGGAAGATGATCTGGAGCAACAAGGCGGTCCTCCAGATCCTCTGGAACATGTTTCCGGGCCATCCCAACCTGCTCGCCGCCTCGGTCCGCCGCGAGAAGATCGGAAGCAGCTACGTCGCCAAGCCCTTCCTCGCCCGCGAAGGCTCCAACATCGAGGTGGTCGAAGCCGGCCGCACCGTCGCCCGCACCCAGGGCGAATATGTCGAAGGCCTGACCATGTACCAGCAGCTCTACCCGCTGCGCGACTTCGGCGGCGGCTATCCGGTGCTTGGGAGCTGGGTGGTGGACGGCGAAGCCGCCGGGCTGGGCATCCGCGAGGACGGCCTGATCACCGGCAACCGCGCCCGTTTCGTCCCTCACGTCATAAGGGATTGACCCAATCCTCCCCTGCATTTGCAGGGGAGGGGGACCGCCCGAAGGGTGGTGGAGGGGCCCTTGCCGAGGCGGAGAGAACCCCTCACCACCCTTCGAATGGTCCCCTGCCTATCCCCGCTCCTCCCGCGCCGCCCGGGCGAACAGCCAGGAGGAGAGGAGCCAGAGCGGAACGAACAGCGCGGTCCCGAGCAGGAAACCGCGAACGTCGGGGACCATCGCCGCTCCGAGCGCCCCCGCCGCGACCTGCGCCCCGGCGGTGACGGCCATGGTCCGCGCCATGCCCTCGGCGCGGAATCGGACGACGACCGCTCCGCCCGCGGCGAGGGTGATGACTCCGAAGAATATCAGGTTCACCGGATCCCCCTCGTCCCCGATGAAGCCCACGGCGCCGTTGACGAGGAAGAGCAGAAGCGCCGCCCCGGTCGCGACGATGGCTCCCGCGGCATAGCTCCAGCTCTTCGACTTGCGCATCGCCAGCTCCCAGGCGCCGCAGGCGGTCGCGAGCATCGCCGCGAAGAGGATGAAATCGGCCGGGTCCCACGCCACTTCGTCGGTAAGCCGCGCGCCGACCGCCGGCGCGAGCATCAGCGCCGCTGCGCCGCCCCATATCGCGATCCGCCAGCCTTGGCCGCCCATTCCGATCCGCTCCGCCATCGTCTCTCCTTCGCCCTGATTCTACACTGTCGGGCCTCTCTCGCACATGCGCTTGCAGCGCGGATGCCTCCGCAAAGGAGAATTCGTGCAGACGCACCCCCTGTCGAGTCGAGGCCATCCCTGCACCGGGGCGGCACCGCGCGATCGAGGGCGGATCAGATACCTGCCTTTCCGGGATGAGCCGGCTTCGCTTTCTCCAGCCGGCGCTTTCGGCGGCCGCCCGGCTCCGCCGGCCCCGGCTCGGCCGGACGCGCCTGCGCCTCGAAGGCGATGAGCGCCGCCGGTTTCTCGGCCCCCGCGAGCTCCCATGGAGCCTCGCCCGGCACGAACGGCACGAACTCCTCGATTCGCGCCGCCGGCTCGAGCGCTCCGATAGCGATCGCCTCGACGAGGTCGGCTCGGACGAAAGGCGCTCCGGGATCGTCGGCCGCCGCCTCCGCCGCTGCATCGCCGCCCTTGTCGTAGGCCGAGTCGGCGGCCCGGGCCCGCTCCGCGCAGGCCTCGAGCGCCGCCGCGATCGCCGCCTCCGCCTCCGAGTCGAGCCGAACCCCCTCGAAGGCGCCCAGCACCGCGGCCGCCTCGTCACCGCGCGCTGCGCGACCGTCGTCATTGGCGGCCTGTCCCGACCCTGAAGAGGGGCCCGTGATCACCGTCCGGACCGTGGTCGCAGCCGCCTCGGCAACCGCTCCCGCCTGCCCTGACCCGGTCGAAGGATCCGCCGTTCCGGCGCTGGCCCGTGTCGAGAAATAGTTGATCGTCGTCCGCTTGCCCGAATCGTCCTGGCCGTAATGGCGAAGGCAGAACATCAGCAGCTTGTCGTTATACTTCCGCCGGAACCCCATCAGCTTCCCGCCCGAGAAGACCGGCACCAGCTCCCCCTCGATTGCCCTCTGGAAGGCGATGTCCTTGAGCTTGGGAACCGCGAAGTCGAGCGCCGCATCCCAGGCCCGCCGAAACCCCTCCGCCCCCGGCGCCCGCCGAAGCTCGTAGCAATTGGTCTGGGCGATATTCACCATCCGAGCCGCCCGCTCGACGCACCCCGTCACCGCCAGCGCCCCGATGAACGCCTTCTGCCGATCCGGGGTCCAGCCGTCGTGGCGGTAGCGGCGGGGGACCGGGGTGAAATCGAGCAGGCCCGGCGGAAGCTCGGCGTCGGGAGCGGGAACTTGAACGGGCTGGCTGGTCATGACGTCCTCCTTCGCGAATCGCGGCCAATCGACCAGTTTATGACTCAGGAAGGGGCCTGTAGGAAAGTTCTTTTTTTGTTCCGCTTAACGCAGGCTGGCCGATGCAATAGCCCTTCGTGCGTGGTACACGGCTCGATATACTGGATCCCCGGCCTTCTAGGATGACGAATATGGTCGCGACTGCGCTGGACATAATCCCGCCGAACGAAGCCGACCGAATGGCCGCGGTTCGCCGCTACGAGATTCTCGACACTCCGCCGGACGGCAGCTTCGATCGAGTCACCGCGCTTGCCGCGCGTCGGTTCGGCGCCCCCATTTCGA
This sequence comes from Allosphingosinicella sp., assembly GCA_036388065.1. GTDB lineage: Bacteria > Pseudomonadota > Alphaproteobacteria > Sphingomonadales > Sphingomonadaceae > Allosphingosinicella. The sequence continues at coordinate 52,484 of DASVSP010000063.1, read as the reverse complement.
TCATCAGCATCGTCGACCATGACCGCATCTGGTTCAAATCTCATCATGGTGTGGACGTGCAGCAGATCGGGCGCGATCCCGGCCTGTGTGCGTCGGCCATCCTTTCTTCCCGGGCCCACGTCCTCGTCGACGCGAGCACCGATGTCCGCTCGCTTGCGAACCCGCTTGTCGCGGGCGACTTCGGTCTGAGGTTCTACGCCGGAGTGCCCCTCGAAACCTCCGACGGCTTCAACCTCGGGACGCTCTGCGTGATCGACAAGGAGCCGCGCCCGGTGGATCAGGCCCAGATCGACGATTTGAAGGACCTGGCGTCCTTGGTCGTCGATCAGCTCGAGCTTCGATTGGCAGCGCGTCAGGCCGTCGCGAAAGCCGAGCTGATGGGACGGGAGATCGACCATCGCGTGATGAACAGCCTCCAGTTCGTGTCGGGCCTTCTGACGATGCAGAGCCGTTCGACGGGCGCCGCCAATGCCTCGGCCCAGCTGCAGGAAGCAGCTACTCGAGTCGCCGCGGTCGCTCGCGTGCACCGCAACTTCTATTCCAGCGACACCGCGGAGGTTTCGTGCCTCACCTTTCTGAGCCGCCTGTGCGCCGATCTGTCGGAAATTTGCGGGGTCGAAGTGGAAGTGACGGGCGATGAGGGCAGCGTCCCCACGACGTGGATTCAGCCCATCGGGCTCCTGACCAACGAGCTGGTCACGAATGCGGCGAAGCACGGAGCCGGTAAAGTCGCGGTGATTTACAGGGCCGACGGCGCCGCTCGGAAGCTCTCGGTCTGCGACGAAGGCGAAGGCGTACCCGCGAACTTCGATCCCACCGAGTCGAGCGGCCTTGGAATGAAAGTCGTCGGCCTCCTGGCAAAGCAGCTGGGCGGAAAGTTGGTCGTGAGCAGCAACCCTGCGGGCAGGGGCGCGTGCTTTCAGGTCGCGTTCGGAAGCTAGAGGGCTGCCAGGGCCTCCACTCGAACCGGATCAGGCCGCCCGCGCGGCGAAAATTTATACTGTCACTGTTTACCTTGCTCCGACGGTTCCCAGCCAAGCCGTTCCGCATCCTCAAAGGCTCGTCGGTTCCCGTCGGCGAGCATCCGATAGCGCGATTGCAAGCTAAGCGGAATCGAAGCTGGCGAGGGAAACCGGTCCAGAAATCCCGCTTGCATGATGTGACCGAAAGCGGTGCCCTTCTTGACCATCGTGAGCGCGTCGCGCGGATTGGCTTTGAGGATCGCGTCGGCTACATCCACGACGTCCTGGTAGCGCCGCTCGCGTCCGAGATATTCGAGTACGGTCGTCGCCAACAGGGCCACGCCCTCGGCCTTGGTCAAGGCCCGCATATAGAGTCCGCTCTCGATGGCCCGGTCGGTCATGGGCATTTTCTCGCGATACCATTCGTTTCGGGCGAAATGGGCGCCACTGGTGGCCTCGACATTGGTCGGCCCGCGCTCAGGATGATTAAACCGGACGAATACATGCAGCGGAGCCACTACGAAGCTGGCCTCCAACCCCAGCCGTTCCGCGAGGATCATGAACAGGGTGGGCATTGAGACGCAGTTGCCCAGCCGCGTGCGCATATAGGTGGAGAGCAGCTTGTTCTCGACCTTCAGCCCGAATGGATCAGCCAGATCGTAGCCAAATGGCCGATTGCCGTTCCATGCGCCGCGCTGATAGATGACTTTCCGGATGGCGGCGACCTTGTAGGGAACAGTCGGATTGGGGCCTGCCATTTGCCGCACCGCATCGTGGAAAATCGAGATCTCGCGGGATACGGCCGTGGGAGTAGGCGAGATCAGATCGTCAAGCGCCAGCTTTGCGGATAGTAGGTGCTGGAGGAGGAGCGGTTGATCACCGCAGCTACTCCGCTCGCAAGGGTTGAGGCTGGCCCGGCGATAGCGCGAAACGGGACGCTGATCAGAGCCGATGCGCTGCCCGCCAAGACAGAGCGTCGACTTACATTATCCAATGGTGCTGATCCAGCTTCGCTTGGCCTGAACGACAGGGCGGCTTTTGCATTTTAGTGAGATGCCGATGTGCCTCGGATCAGACCCACACAGACAACGGCCAACACACACGTCAACGCGACATATGCGCCATATCCTGAGAGGGGAATCCCAATGGACAAAGAAAGTTCCGAGATTAGAATCACTGGCAGCGCCACAACTTGGGCAACCCACCAAATTATAGACACTCCATTAGGCGAGTCATACTCAATGTCAACAAAGTAGATTAACGTTTGTAGCAGCAGGTTTATCGTCGCCCAAAATAATACTATTTTAATGAGCCGTGCGTGCCGACCTTCAGTCAGCATTTGTTGCCTTCCTTAAAGCATTGAGGCGGGACTGGTTTGTCATAGCCGGGCAAGTTAGTATTGATGCTTGGGGGCTTCACCCCGGTCGCGCCAAGAATCCCGGAAACAAAGCTGTTGGAATTATAGCCATCATCCGCAACAAAGACGCTGCCCTGACCCGCCTGTGCTGGAAAAAGATCATAGTCCAACTTATCATTGTAGGCCGAGTCGCTCCTGGCAACGTCGTTATAATATTGGAGTTCGGATTTACCTTTGGGTATGGCAAACTCGACCGCTCCCTCTTGAGCTCCAAGATCAGAACTTCTGTTGGGAGACGACACAAGACGATTGGACTCAGGGCCGGCGCTGATTACGACATAGCGGTTGCCGGCACTGTCTACGTTGTTGAACTGGGGGTGATTCCTCGCCGCCCGCTGATCATCCGGCGTGAAGCGGATCGCCGTATGGCGGGCAGAGCTAACCGGCGCGACCCGATGCCAAGTTACCTCCCATTTTTCTCCTGTCGGATCGTCACGATTAACCGGGTCATTCTCGACATAGGCATACAGGTTTACCTGATCCTCGTATCCTATGGGATCAACCTGCAGGAAGCGGGCCTGCCCAGGCGCTGCCCAAATAAATGTCAAGCAAACGCCACAAATGAGTGCGCCTTGCGGACCGAGTCTCATCTGCTTCCTCCCAAGCTTATCATCTTCCTTTTTGTAAATATCGTCAAGGGACCTACGTGCTGATCGCGAATTCAGGATATGGAAGACGGAGTAATAGATCGGCTTCTGCTGGAGACGTCCATTCCCATGACTGAGCGGGCAATCCGGGACAGTATACATTTTCTGCGCTCGATCCGAGGCCACGGTTCACTGCAAAATGTATACTATTCCCGTTTTCCAAGCACCTAACCCGCTCCACCAAGACCTGCCCCAGCGCAACCAACCGCCAGGAAGCCGCCGCCCGGTCCGAGGAAGCCGGCCGCCTTTACGATCATGCCTTCGAGCGCCTCGACCGCGCCGAGCAGCTCCACTGGCGTCGCTGCACCGCGCCGGCTGAGAAGGCCGCCATCGCGCTCGCCCTCATCCCCGCGCCCGATATAGAGGCGCTGCGCGCCTAGCTCAGCGTCCTTCGCGCCCACGCCCTCGACGAGGACGGCGCCCTCCCCCGCCCCGCACTCGAGCTGGTCGACGAGGATCTGCGGCGGTTAACGGGCTAATGTTGCGCTCCTCCTCCCCGAAAGGGCTTGATTGACACTTTTCCCTCTCCCCTCCGGGGAGAGGGTAGGGTGAGGGGGCTCGGCCTATTCGCGGCTGGCTCGGAGCCCCCTCACCCCCAGCCCCTCTCCCCGCCGGGGAGAGGGGAGCAAGAGACAAAGCGCCTTGGCCGCGTCCAGGCGCCGCTTTCTAATAGCGGCTCTGGGTGGAAAGCGGACATGCACACCCGTATCGTGAGAGAATGGCTACGGCGCATCTTCTGTTCGGCTACCTGGGATCAGGTAAGACCACCTTCGCCAAGCGCCTGGAGGTCGAGCACAAGGCGGTTCGGTTCACACCCGACGAGTGGATGGCGCGCCTGTTTGGAGACGATCCGCCCGAGGAGGGCTTCCCGGAGAAGGCCGAGGCCATTCTGGAGTTACTCGAACCGCTGTGGACGCGCTGCCTCTCTCTCGGTTTAGATGTTGTCCTGGATTACGGGTTCTGGAGACGCAAAGAGCGAGACGAAGTGCGCGCGGTTGTGGAGAGACTCGGCGCGAGTGCATGCCTCTATCGCCTTGAGTGCCCCGACGACGAGGCTCGCAGGCGGATCGACGCCCGAAATCAGGCGAACGATCCTAGCCTCTATATAGCGCCCGCAACCTATGACGCGCTTTGGCATCGCTTCGAACCTCTCGATAGCGATGAAGCCTGCTTGGAAGCGGACAATCGGACCGTCCGCTAGGGGTCGTCAGCGGACAGCCGACGACGATTGCCGACGTGAGCGACTTGCACCATTAGCAGCGACATGTCCGACGAAGATCCAGGCCGGGAAACGAGATCGAAGGCCTTCGTGTGGATGATGGGCATCTCCGCGCTGCTCGTCTGGTTCGCTGCTTTATGGTTCATGTTCGGCGACGTGCTTTAGGCGTTTGCGGCGCTTTTGGGGGCGACCGATCGAAAGTCGAGGAAGTCGCCCAGGGCCGGTCCTGATGAAGTGGAATCGTCGCCCCGGACTCGATCCGGGGTCCAGCTTCCTTGGCTCCCTCATGAACGAAGAAGGTGGATGCCGGATCAAGTCCGGCATGACGGATTGGACTGCTTCAATTTGAATAGGACCGGCCCTAGCGTCCACTTCCGTCGATCTTAAGCCCGCAAGCAGGCGTCCGCTGGGGCCACGAGCAGCCGTAACGAACTATGCTGATTCGGCTTCCGGCTCCGGCCTACTTCCGACTCTTCCGAGCCGCATACTTGGCATCCCGAGCCGCCTTGCGCTCCGCCTCGGTGAGCGGCTGCGGCGCCGAGGCCGCCGCCTCCGCGGTCTTAGCCGCCTCCGCGGCCTTCGCCTCCTCGGCCGCCCTGGACTGCTCCGCCTTCGCCGCGCGCCTCTCCTCCGCCTTCGCGTCGCGCTGGCGAGCGGCCTCGGCGCGCGCCTCGGCGACGGCGGGGTCCACGGGCGGCTTCGCCTTCAGCTTCTCGAGCGCCTTGCGCTTGGCTTCGGCGGCTTGGCCGACCCGGTCCTGGAAACTGTCCTTGAAGGGCGGCATTGTTCGTTCAGTCCTTTATCTGTTTGGGCCGGGCAGGTGAGATAACCGCTACCCGACCGTGAGGTTACAGTCACTTGCAGACTTGGACATTTTCGCCGGCGATCATGCCCTCCGCTGAGCCTTCGCGTCCTTCGCGCCTTCGCGTGAACCCCAATTCTTGTCGCGCCTCCGCGCCTCCGCGCGAACCCACCCGCACCCTGCGGACGTCACGAACTGAATTCGTGACGTCGGTCCTGTCCGCCGGGCGGCAGGCTGGCCGGCGCAAGCCGTCTCTTCGCGCTGCTCCGGTCACCGTCATTGCGAGGAGCGAAGCGACGAAGCAATCCAGCTACCGAGTCGGACACCCGCACTGGATTGCTTCGCCTCGCTCGCAATGACGGCTAGGCCGCCTCGGCTTTCCGGCTTTGTCTCTTCCGCTCATGCGGATCGAGGTGCCGCTTCCTCAGCCGGATCGCCTTGGGAGTGACCTCGACCAGCTCGTCGTCCTGGATGTAGGCGATGGCCTGCTCGAGCGTCATCCGCCGGGGCGGAGTGAGGCGGATGCTCTCGTCCTTCGGGCCGCTCGCCCGGAAGTTGGTGAGCTGCTTGGACTTCAAGGGATTGACCTCGAGGTCCTGGGGCTTGGCGTTCTCGCCGATGATCATGCCCTCGTAGAGCTTCTCGCCCGGCGAGATGAACAGGATCCCGCGCTCCTCGAGCATGTTGAGCGCGTAGGCGACGGCCTCGCCCTGCTCCATCGAGATCAGCACTCCGTTCTGCCGCCCGGTGATCGGGCCCTTGTAGGGGCCGTATTTCTCGAACAATCGGTTCATGATCCCGGTGCCGCGCGTGTCCGACAGGAATTCGCCGTGATAGCCGATCAGGCCGCGCGACGGGGCCGAGAAGGTCAGCCGGGTCTTTCCGCCGCCGGACGGACGCATGTCGGTCATCTCGCCTTTGCGCTGCGCCATCTTCTCGACGACGGTCCCGGCATGCTCCTCGTCGACGTCGATGACGACCGTCTCATAGGGCTCCTCGCGGCCGCTCGGGCCGTCCTGGAACAGGACCCGCGGGCGGCTGATCGAAAGCTCGAAGCCTTCGCGCCGCATCGTCTCGATCAGCACGCCTAGCTGGAGCTCGCCGCGCCCGGCGACCTCGAAGGCGTCCTTCTCCGCGCTCTCGGTGAGCCGGATCGCGACATTGGTCTCCGCCTCGCGCTCCAGTCGGTCGCGGATCACCCGGCTCTGCACCTTGTCGCCCTCGCGCCCGGCATAGGGGCTGTCGTTGACCGCGAAGCTCATCGCCAGCGTCGGCGGGTCGATCGGCCGCGCCGCGATCGCCCGGGTCACCGCCATCTCGGCGATGGTGTTGGAGACGGTGGCCCTGGTCAGCCCCGCGATTGCGACGATGTCCCCCGCCTGGGCGGTCTCCACCGGAACCCGCTCGAGCCCGCGCATTGCGAAGACCTTGGTCGCCCGGCCGGTCTCGACCTCCTTGCTGTCGACGTCGAGCGCCTTGATCGGCATGTTGACGTTGAGCCGCCCGCTCTCGATGCGTCCGGTGAGGATCCGGCCGAGGAACGGATCGCGGTCGAGGAGCACCCCGATCATCCGGAACGGCCCCTCGGGATTGGCGTCGGGCGGCGGGATATGGCCGACGATCGCCTCGAAGAGCGGGTTCAGGTTTCCTTCGCGCACGTCGTCGGAAAGCCCGGCATAGCCGGAGCGGCCCGATGCGTAGAGGGTCGGGAAGTCGAGCTGCTCGTCGCTCGCCTCGAGCGTCAGGAAGAGCTCGAACACCTCGTCCAGCACTTCGGCCGCGCGGGCGTCGGGCCGGTCGATCTTGTTGACGACGACGATCGGCCTCAGCCCCAGAGCGAGGGCCTTGCCGGTGACGAACTTGGTCTGCGGCATCGGCCCCTCGGCGGCGTCGACGAGCAGGATCACCCCGTCGACCATGGAGAGGATCCGCTCGACCTCGGCTCCGAAATCGGCGTGGCCGGGCGTGTCGACGATGTTGATGTGGGTCCCCTGCCACTCGACCGAGGTGCATTTGGCGAGGATGGTGATCCCCCGCTCCTTCTCGAGGTCGTTGGAATCCATCGCGCGCTCTTCCACGCGCTGGTTGTCGCGGAAGGTGCCGGACTGGCGGAACAGCTGGTCGACGAGCGTGGTCTTGCCGTGATCGACGTGCGCTATGATCGCCACGTTGCGGAGGCTCATGAAATCTAATCTCTCGGGTGAGTAAGGGTTGCCGGGGCCATAAGCATGACAATGTGGCGCGGCAAGGGCAGGTTCCGCGATTCGGCTTCCGACATTCCCGAGAAAGCAGGAATCCGGCCGGAGTCGGAGCGTTCGAAGGCTGTCCGGATTCCCGCTTTCCCGCGAATGACCGGCAGATCGCCCGGCCGGCCGGCTTCTCAGTGGAGCCACCACCTCAGCACGAAGGCGACTGTGCCGACGGCGGCCACTCCGGCCGCCCACAGCGCGACGAACCAGGCGAGCTGCCGGGCCTTAATGATAGCCCCCCTCCCCCACCTTGCCCCTGAACACCCAGTAGCTCCACGCGGTGTAGACGAGGATGAGAGGGATGAGGACGAGTGCTCCGACCAGCATGAAGAGCTGGCTCGAATAAGGCGCGGCGGCCTGCCAGATCGACAGCCGGCCCGGGATGACGTCGGGCCAGATCGAGATTGCAAGGCCGGCCAGGGTCAGCCCGAAAAGCGCCAGCGACCAGAGGAACGGCGCCCAGTCCCGGCCTCTGCCGAAGCTGCGCCAGGCGAGGAAGGCGGTGGAAGCGACCAGCAGCGGCATCGGCACCGCGACGAACAGCCCGGGCGTTTCGAACCAGCGCTGGAAATATTTGGGCTCGACGAACGGAGTGTAGAGGCTGACCGCACCGATCGCCGCGAGCAAAGCGGGAAGGAGAAGCCGCGCCTTCCGCCTCGCCTGGTCCTGCAAGGGTCCCTCCGTCTTCCAGATCAGCCACGCGGCGCCGAGCAGCGCATAGCCCGCGACGAGGCTTGCGCCGGTCAGGAGGCTGAACGCGGTCAGCCATTCCCACCAGCCGCCTGCATAGGCCCGGCCCTGGACCGTTATGCCCTGGACGAGCGCTCCCAAGGTCACCCCCTGGGCGAAGGTCGCCGCGAGCGAGCCGAGGAAGAAGCCCGAATCCCACAACCGCCGGTGCCCCGGGTCGCGCCACCGAAACTCGAACGCGACTCCGCGGAAGACGAGTCCGAGAAGCATCGCGATCAGGGGCGCATAGAGCGCTGGAAGGATGATCGAATAAGCGAGCGGGAAGGCCGCGAGCAGCCCACCGCCGCCGAGCACGAGCCAGGTCTCGTTGCCGTCCCACACCGGAGCGATCGCGTTCATCGCCCGGTCCCGCTCCCTGCCGACCGGAAAGAAGGGGAAGAGTATCCCAATTCCGAGGTCGAACCCGTCCATCACCACATAAGCGGCGACCGCGAAGGCGATGATCAGGGCCCAGATGACGGTGAGGTCCATTAGATTCCTCCCCTGCATTTGCAGGGGAGGGGGACCATGCGAAGCATGGTGGAGGGGCATTCCGGTGCCGCAGGACCCCTCCACCGCGCTTCGCGCGGTCCCCCTCCCCCGGAAACCCGGGGGAGGAATTTCCCGTGGAACCTCAACTGTCCCTCCTCACGCCCGCCGCCGGAGTCACCCCCGCCGTCCTTATCGGGGCCTTCGGCTCCTCCCGCTCGCCCTCCTCCGGCGCCTTCGCCATCAGCCTCAGGATATACATCGTCCCCGCCCCGAACACCGCGAAATAGACGATGACGAAGGCGATCAGCGATCCCGTCACGCCAGGAGCGGCGATCGGCGAGACGGCGTCCTTCGTCCGGAGCAGCCCATAGATCACCCAGGGCTGGCGCCCGACCTCGGTCGTCACCCACCCGGCGATCACCGCGACGAACCCGGCCGGCCCCATCGCGACCGCGAAACGGTGAAGCCAGCGCCAGTCGAAGAGCCGCTTCCTGAGCCTTGCGAGCAGGCTCCAAAGGCCGAGCGCGAACATCAGCAAGCCGAGCCCGACCATGATCCGGAACGACCAGAAGACGATCTCCGCCGGCGGCCGGTCCGACTTCGGGATCGTCTTCAAACCGGCGAGCGGAGCGTCCGGATCGTGCTTGAGGATGATCGAGGACAATTTGGGAATTTCGATAAGCACCCTGGTCTTCTCGGCGCCCCGGTCGGGATGACCGATCAGGATGAGCGGCGCGCCCTTCTCATAGCTTTCGAAATGGCCTTCCATCGCCATGACCTTGGCGGGCTGGTGCTCGAGCGTATTGAGCCCGTGCAGGTCGCCCACGAATATCTGCACCGGAGCCACCAGGGCCGCCATCCACATCGCCATCGAGAAGCTTGTCCTCACCGCCGGGTTGCCCCGGCCCTTCAGCAGGTGCCAGGCGCCGACCGCTCCGACGACCAGGGCGGTCGTCAGATACGCCGCCAATACGGTGTGGACGAGCCGGTAGGGAAAGCTCGGATTGAAGATGATGTCGAGCCAGCTCCCCGCCGGAACGAACTGGCCCTGCGCGTTGGTCGTCCAGCCCGTCGGGGTCTGCATCCAGCTGTTTACGCTCAGGATCCAGAAGGCGGACATCGCGGTCCCAGCCGCGACCATCAGGGTCGCCACGAAGTGAAGCTTCTTTCCGACCCGCTCGAGCCCGAACAGCATCACTCCGAGGAACCCCGCCTCGAGGAAGAAGGCGGTCAGCACCTCATAGGCCATGAGCGGTCCGACGATCGGCCCGGCCCGGTCGGAGAAGACCGACCAGTTGGTCCCGAACTGGTAGGACATGACGATCCCCGAGACGACGCCCATCGCGAAGGCGATCGCGAAGATCTTCAGCCAGTAGCGGAACAGAGTCAGGTAGCGCGCCCTGCCCGTCGCCAGCCACAGGCCTTCGAGGACCGCGAGATAGCTCGCCAGCCCGATCGAGAAAGCGGGGAAGATGAAGTGGAACGAGACCGTGAAGGCGAACTGCGCGCGGGCAAGGAGCAGAGCCGTTTCGCCGTCAGCCATGCCGCGCGCATAGCAGAAAGCCGAAGCGGCGGCGCTGCGAATTTCGGCGCATGAGATGCATGCCATGCAACCCGTCATACCGGCGGAAGCCGGTACCTCGGGGAGACCCACCGAGACTTCTCGGCTCGAGGTCCCGGCTTTCGCCGGGATGACGGGTTAGCGCGGCGGCCCGCCGCATCCCGCGGGAACGAACAAACCGACCGGCATACCTTCCCGCTCCGCCTTCGGGTCGTTTCCGGCGAGAGTGGACGGCCCGTACCACAGGGCCGACCCCAGGCCCCTTGCGAAAAGCAGTGCAGGCGGCTTGTCGCTGGACTGGGGCGGCGCCTGGAAGGCTCCGAGATCGGCGCGGAAGGCGTCGAACTCGAGGCTCAGCGGATCCGGCAGCTCCATCTTCTTCGCCTGGTTCCGCTCCTCGTCGTCCGACAATCGGGCCGACACCCGCGGGTCGATCTCGGGCGTCAGATAGGTGCCGCCATAGCCGTTGGGAGCGGCGAACCCGAACCAGTAGGTGCGCTTGGGAGTCCTCAGCCAGAGGACGAGGTCCGACACCCCGGAATCGCGCCGGTCCTGCCGGGCGAAGCCGGCGGTAAACTTCGAGTCCCCCTTGAGCCGGTAGACGGCCTTCTCGATGGGACAGGCGGGTGCGGCGGGGACCGCGGCGGCGAGGAGGAGAGCGGTGAGCATGGCGTGTGGTTAGCATGCGGTGGGCAATATTCCTCCCCGAGATTTCTCGGGGAGGGGGACCGCGCGAAGCGCGGTGGAGGGGTTCTCCGGGCTCAGAAAGAACCCCTCCACCAGGCTCCGCCTGGTCCCCCTCCCCGGCAAATGCCGAGGAAGACTTGAGACTACACGAAGATCGACCACCCCGTCCGCTCGGCCAGCCTCTCCAGAGCCATCGCCCCGGCCAGCGAAGTCCCCGCGGCGTTCAGCCCCGGCGACCAGGCGCAGACGGCGCCGGTGCCCGGGACGATGGCAAGGATTCCGCCACTCATCGCGCTCTTGCCGGGAAGGCCGACCCGGAAGGCGAAGTCGCCGCTATTGTCGTAATGACCGGACGTCAGCATCAGCGCGTTGATTCGCCGCGAGCGCGAGGCCACGGTAACCGAATCCCCGGTGCGCGTGTCGACTCCGTCGAAGGCGAGAAACAGCGCCGCCTGGGCAAGCTGGCGGCAGGTCATCGCAACCGAGCATTGCCGGTAGTAGGCGGACAGCACCTGGTCGACCGGCGCCTTGAGATTGCCGAAGGCGGAAATGAAATGGGCGAGGCTCCGGTTGAAGGCGCCCGCCCGCGATTCCGACATCGCCAGGCTCTCGTCGATCGCCACCGTCTCGCTCCCGCAACGCTCGCGCAGGAATCCGACCAGCTCGCCTACCGCCCCGTCCGCGCCGCCTGCCGCTCCGACCAGCTGATCGCACACGACCAGTGCGCCGGCGCTGGTCATCGGGTTGCGCGGCCGGCCCTTCTCCATCTCGAGCTGGACGATCGAGTTGATCGGCGAGCCCGCCGGCTCGCGCCCGACATGGTTCCACAGCGACGCTTTGACGTGCTGCAGAGCGAGGCAGAGGGCGAAGACGTAGGAAATGCTCTGGATCGAGAAGGGTTCGTCGGCGTCGCCGGCGACGAAGCTCGATCCGTCCTCGAGTACGAGGGCGAGGCCGAGCTTGTTCGGGTCGGCCTGGGCGAGCGCCGGGATATAGGACGCCACCGTGCCCTGCCCCTTGTAGGCGGAGACGTCGGCGAGAACCTCGTCGACGAGAGCCTGATAATCCATTCTCACTCCTTCTTCTCTAAAATCCTCCCCGAGATTTCTCGGGGAGGGGGACCGCGCGAAGCGTGGTGGAGGGGTTCTACGGAGTTCGAGGGCCCCTCCACCATGCTTCGCATGGTCCCCCTCCCCTGCGAATGCAGGGGAGGAATTAGGACAGGCCTACACCCTCATCGGGTAGACCGGCTGGATGTCCGTCGGGATATGCGCCGTCGTCGCAAGCACCGCCCGCGCCCGCTCGTCCAGCCTCGCATAGCGCTCGAAAAAGGCCTTGGTCCCCGCATAATCGCCATTGCCCTGCAGCCTGACCAGATCCGCCACAAGGTCGCGAAGTCCCGATTCCATGCGGTCGTAATCGACCCGGAAGCGACCCGCGCCGTCGTCCCAGCGGAAGGCGCCCTTGTCCTTCAGATAGCTGTACTGCAACGCCGCCCCGCGCCCGTGCGCCTCGTCTATGCCGAAGCGCACCGCCCGGAAGATGCCGACGAAATAGGTCGCCAGCGCCTCCTCGCGCTCGGTCGCCGGAAGCTCGCCCCGCTTCATCATGTAGAGGATGTTGTGGAGCCCCATGACGTCCGCCTTGGCTTCCTCGCTTGCGGAATAGACGTCCTTGAGCTCCGCATTGACCGTCGTCTGGCGCCCGCCGACGCTGATCGTCCCCGGCCCGAGGCTGTGGGACAGCTCGTGGAACAGGGTCTCGTTGGTCATATACTTGCGAGTCACCAGCCGAGCCTGCTCCGGAACCAGGACCAGCCCCGCCATCGGCGCGAGGATTCGGTCGTATTTGGCGCCCAGCACGTTGGCCAGGATCACCTTCTTCGCGCCTTTGGCCTCCCGGACTCGCTCGTCATTGGGCAGGTTGAAGGCGATGGTCTGCACCCCCGGCACGTTGTCGCCCCCGCCATGGACTTGGTCGGCGACGAGGATGGGCGAGGCGAACGGCCGGTTGAAGTTCTTGTAGCGGTCCTCGACCGGAAGGTTGCGCTCCATGTCCGGTAGTAGCGCCTTGTACTTGGTGAGGGCCGAGCTCTCCTTCGGATCCTGCACCGTCACGAAGGCCTCGAAGGCGGTCTTCGTCCCGTACAGAGTGTCGGTATAGACCTCATAGGGCCCGATGACGACCTCGATCGGGGTTCCGCCGACGTCCATCCACGCCAGCTCCGATTCGTAATAATCATTGCTCCGGAAGGCTTTGGCGCGAAGGCTCAGGAACTTGCGCAGCGAGCCGTTGCTCGTCCGGGCGGCCGCCCGTTCGAGCAGGTTGGCCGCCGGCTCCAGCCACTGCCTGTATTCGACGCTGTACGGCACCGCGACCAGCCGGTCGCCCCGCCGCTTCACCACCGTATAGCCGCCGGTCAGCGCCTCCTTCTCGCCCGGATGGGCGGCCAGATACGAATCGAGCTCGGCCTTGGTCAGGTCCTTCGGGTAGAATCCGGCGCCCGCCGGCATCTTCTCGCCGCCGTAGAAGGGATGGTTCTCGGCGAGCGTGTCCCAGGGACCGAAATGAAGGTCGAACATGTCGAGCAGGGCCGCCTTTTGCTCATGCTCGCTCCGGGCGATCTCGGCCCGGACGGTCGGGTTCTCGGTCGACCGCTGCCGAAGGTAGATCGGGTTCATCTGCTCGGCGGCCTGGATGAGCAGGTTCACCACCTCCCGCTCCTCGGCGTTGAGGAAGGCGGTGCTGGGCGCCATCTGGATTCGGGCGATCTTGGCGCGCTGGGCCGCGAGGTCGTAGCCTTCGGCCGTCCGGGCTGCAGCGGCCGCCGGCGGCTGGGCGGGACGGGTGGTGCAGGCCGAGGTGGCGAGCAGAAGTGCGATCATGGCGGCGCTACGCAAAGTTACTTCTCCTTCTTAATCCCTCTCCCGCCTTTCGCGGGAGAGGAGGGGCCCGCCGCGAAGCGGTGGGAGGTGAGGGTCTGTATTCCAACCTCGAAGATGACCCTCACCTCCCAAGCCTTCGGCCTGGGCCCCTCCTCTCCCGTGAAGGACGGGAGAGGAGAAATTCAATTTGGAACGGCTGCGGCACGAGATACGTTCCGGACGTCGTGACCAGTAAAACGCAGCGTAACCGCGAAAGCCGCATCTTCAGCCTCGAGCCCGGCCGCAATTGCTGGCGGGTGTCGCGCGCAAGCCGCGCATCCCTCGTCGTCGACGCCTGCGATTACTTCCGGCTCGCCCGCAAGGCGATGCTCAAGGCGCGCTCGCGGATCATGATGATGGGCTGGGACATCGACACCCGGGTCACCCTCGACGATTCGCAGGGCAAGGACGAGCCGCCGGTCAAGGTCGGGGCCCTGATCTCGTGGATCGCCAAGCAGCGCCCGGACCTCGACATCTACATCCTCGCCTGGGACGGCGAGGCCTATCGCTACCTCGGCCGGGGCACCACCCTGTTCCAGCTCGGCAGCTGGGCGAGGCGCAAGAACATACACTTCAAGCTCGACCACAACCATCCGCGCGAGGCGAGCCACCACCAGAAGATCCTGGTCATCGACGACCGGCTGGCCTTTTGCGGCGGGATCGACATCACCGGCTCGCGCTGGGACACGCGCGAGCACAAGGACGAGCCCTCCGAGCGCCGCGAGCCGACCACCCGGCGCGCCTACGACCCGTGGCACGACGCCACCATGTGCGTCGACGGAGGAGTCGCCTACAACCTCGGCGATCTCGCGCGCATGCGCTGGCTCGCGGCGACCGGCGAAAGGCTCGATTCCGCCCACCCCGGCGACGAGGACCATTGGCCCGAGGAGCTCGAGCCCGACTTCCGGGACGTCGACATCGCCATCGCCCGGACCCGCGGCGAGGTGCGCGAATGGCCGGAGATCCGGGAGATCGAAGCGCTCTTCCTCGATCTGATCGCGACGGCCCGCCGACTGGTCTACATCGAGACCCAATATTTCGCCTCGAGGGCCATCGCCGAGGCGATCGGAAGGCGCCTGGGCGAGCCCGAAGGGCCGGAGTTCGTCATCGTCAATCCCAAGGCCGGCTATGGCTGGCTCGACGAATCGGTGATGGGCCCGGCCCGGGCGGAGCTGGTCAAGGTGCTCCGGAACAAGGACCGCTACGGCCGCTTCCATATCTACACTCCGGTGACGGAGGCCGGCGCCGACATCTACGTCCATGCCAAGATCATGGTCGTCGACGACCATGTCCTCAGAGTCGGCTCGGCCAATCTCAACAACCGCTCGATGGGCCTCGACAGCGAGTGCGACCTGATGATCGACGCCCGCCTGCCCGGCAACGAGGCCTCGGTGGCGACGATCAAGCGCCTCCGGGCCGATCTCATCGCCGAACATCTCGGGGCCGCCCCGGCCGAAGTCGCCGACTCCTGCGAGAGGACCGGCTCGCTGATCGCGACCATCGAGCGGCTTCGAGGCGAAGGGCGAACCCTCGTCCCCTACCAGATCCCGGAGTTCAGCGCCCCGCTCAAGGCGCTGGCGAAGAGTGAGACACTCGATCCCGAGAGCGCCTGCGACCCCTTCGAGCCCCTCAACCGCCATCGGCTGCTGTCGGGATTGAGGAAAGGCTGAGGAGAGAGAGCGCCCGTCATCCCGGCGAAAGCCGGGACCTCGGGGAAACTCGCCGAGACCTTTCGACCTGATCGACCTGAGGTCCAGGCTTCCGCCGGGATGACGGACGCGCGCGCGCCCGCTATTCCCCTCCCGATGCGGGGGCTGGACATCGGCATTGCCGGGTGCGGGATCGGGGGGCTGGCGGCGGCGCTGCTGCTCGCCCGCGACGGCCATCGGGTCTGCCTCTACGAGCGTTTCGACGCGCCGCGTCCCGTCGGATCCGGACTCATGATCCAGCCCACCGGCCTCGCAGTGCTCGATCGCCTCGGCCTCGCCGCCGCTCTGACCGAGGC
Source organism: Allosphingosinicella sp. (assembly GCA_036388065.1). Lineage (GTDB taxonomy): Bacteria > Pseudomonadota > Alphaproteobacteria > Sphingomonadales > Sphingomonadaceae > Allosphingosinicella. The sequence goes on along the minus strand of DASVSP010000063.1, from coordinate 36,790 downwards.
CGCGGCACCGATCGAAAGGCTGCTGGGCAAGGCCGAGCCTTCGGGGCGGGTGGTCCTCGACGTCCGCTACGATTGGCTCCGCCGTCCCGGCGCCTGCGGCTACGGTGTGCACCGGGCCGCCTTGTTCGACATTCTTCACGGCGCCGTCGCCGCGCGGGGAATCCCGGTCCACACCGGCCGCAAGGTCGTCGGACGGGAGGGACGCCGACTGCTGTTCGACGGCGGCGGCGAGTCGCCGGGGCACGACCTTCTCGTCGACTCGATGGGCGCGGGCTCCCCGCTCGCGGGCGAGCCGGCCCGGCCGCTTGCTTATGGCGCGCTGTGGGCGAGCCTCGACTGGGCGGACGGCTTCGACGACACGGCGCTCGAGCAGCGCTACCGGGCGGCGAGCGTGATGACGGGCGTTCTCCCGGTCGGACGCGCTCGTCCCGGCGGGCGGCGCCAGGCCGCCTTCTTCTGGCTGCTTCGAGGCGACCGGCTGGACGAGTGGCGGGCGCTGGGCCTCGAAGCCTGGAAAAAGGAGGTTCGGGAGCTCTGGCCGGCCACGGCGCCCCTCCTCGACCAGATCGACGGCCCGGACCAGCTGACCTTCGCCCGTTACGCGCACCGCACGCTCCGCCAGCCGGCCGAGCCCGGCCTCATCCACATCGGCGATTCCTGGCATTCGACCAGCCCGCAACTCGGCCAGGGCGCCAATATGGCCCTGCTCGACTGTTGGGCGCTGGCGACGGCGCTTCGGGAGGAAGACAAGCTCGAGCCCGCGCTTCGCCGCGCCGTGTCGCTTCGGCGCTCCCACGTCCGGCTCTACCAGGCGCTGTCCGCCCTCTTCACCCCCGCCTACCAGTCCGACATCCGGGTCCTGCCCTGGATCCGCGACCGGATCGTCCCGCCCTTCGGGCGCCTGTGGCCGGCGACTCGTATCCAGGCAGAAATGGTCGCCGGGACCTTCGGGGGCCCGATGGAGCGGCTCGGGCTGCGCTGAACAAGACCGTCATCCCGGCGAAAGCCGGGACCTCGGGGAGGCCCGCCGAGACTTCTCGTCCTGGGATCCCGGCTTTCGCCGGGATGAAGGGTCTCTAAGCTTCGTCCCCGCCCGCCTCTTCATCGGCTCGAGGCTCTTCGCCCGCTTCAGTCCCGCCCTTCGAATCCGAGAAAAACGGCTCGACCTCGCCGCTCAGCTTGATCGTCATCGGCTGGCCGTAGCGGTCCAGGCTCCGGCCCGCGGCGACCCGGATCCAGCCTTCCGACACGCTATATTCCTCGACGTCGGTGCGCTCCTTGCCCTTGAATCGGATCCCGATCCCGCGGCGAAGGAGCTCCCCGTCGAAAAAGGGGCTTCGCGGGTTGAGCGAGAGTCGGTCGGGAAGCGTATCGGCCATGTCTGGTCTCTTCTTGGGTTTTGTTAAGCCCTCTCCCGTCCTTACGGGAGAGGAGGGGCCCGCCGCGAAGCGGTGGGAGGCGAGGGTCTGTACTCCGGAGTCAGAAAGACCCTCACCTCCCAAGCCTTCGGCTTGGGCCCCTCCTCTCCCGCGAAAAGCGGGAGAGGAACGTTCAACGCAACTTGCTGATCTTCAGCCCGTCCTGCTTGGCGCGCTCCTTCACCGACTCCTCGGTCCGGGTCAATGCCTTGGCGACCGCCTTCAGGGACATGCCCTTGCCGGCGAGCAGGTGGAGCTTCTGGATCTCCTCCTGCTTCCAGGGCTGGCGGAGGCGGGCGAAGGGCTCGGCCATCAATCCTTCGCCACGACGCCCTTGCTGGACGGGGCCGCGGCGATCGTCTTCTTGACCTCCTTCTTCGGCTTCCTGGCTTCCTTGTTGCTCTTCTTCTGACCCTTGGCCATGTCCGTCTCCTTAAAACCCGTCATTGCGAGGAGCGAAGCGACGAAGCAACCTACTCGTTTCCGCTGCCACGGGCTGGATTGCTTCGCTTCGCTCGCAATGACGGGGTGGTTGTCACCTCGTCACCCCTTCTTCGCCGCGATATACGCCTCGACCTGCTGCTCCAATATGTCGAGCGGCAGGGGCCCGTTCTCCAGGACCGCGGCGTGGAAATCGCGAATGTCGAAACGGGCGCCCAACTCCCGCTTCGCCCGCTCCCTCAGCTCGAGGATCTTGAGCTGCCCGATCTTGTAGCTCGTCGCCTGGCCGGGATTGTTGATGTAGCGCTCCACCTCCTTGACGATGTCGCGCTCGGACAGGAGCGAATTGTCCTGGAAATAGCGGATCGCCTGCTCGCGCGTCCAGCGCTTGGAATGCAGTCCGGTGTCCGTGACGAGCCGGACCGCGCGCCACAGCTCCAGCGACAGGTGCCCGAACATCGAATAGGGATCCTTGTAGAAGCCCATCTCCCGGCCGAGCCGCTCGGCATAAAGGCCCCACCCTTCGCTATAGGCGCCGTAGCCGCCGAAGCGCCGGAACTTGGGAACGCCTTCGAGCTCCTGCTGGAGCGCGATCTGGAAATGATGGCCGGGCGCGCCCTCGTGATAGGCTATGCCCTCGATCTGCGGCTTCAGAACCTGGTTCATGTCGGCGAGGTTCACGTAGAAGATCCCCGGCCTCGATCCGTCCGGCGAAGGCCGGTTGTAGAAGGCGACGGAGGCCGTCTCCTGCCGCCAGGTCTCCACCGCCCGGACTTCCAGCGGCGCCTTGGGGAGCCGGCCGAACCATTTCGGAGCCTGTGCCATAACCTGCGCGATGAAGGCGTTGGCGTCGGCGAGATAGGTGCGGCGGCCCTCGTCGGTGTTCGGATATTTGAACTGCTTGCCGGTCTTGATGTGCCGGAAGAATTGCTGGAGCGTGCCCTTGAAGCCGACCTCGGCCTTGATCGCCTCCATCTCGCGGTGGATCCGGGCGACTTCGTCGAGCCCGATCTGGTGGATCCGGTCGGCGGACAGTTCCGTGGTGGTCTGCGCCCGAAGCCGCGAGGCATAATATTCTCCGCCCCGCGGAAGGCTCCAGGCGCCGCTGTTGCCGGTCGCCTTGGGCTCGATCTCGTCGAGCGTGGAAAGCATCTCGCCCACGGCGCGGCGGAACGGCCCGGACAGGGCCGCCGAGGCGTCCGCGACCAGCCGCGCCTTGACTTCGGCCGGAGCCTCGAGCGCCTCCACCTTCTTCCGGACGTCGGCGAGCAGCGGCGAATCCGCGCCCGGCCCGAAGGGCGCCCCGACGATCGCCCGCTTCGCATCGGCGCGCACCGGAGCGAAGTTGAACTTGGGCGGGACGATCCCCTTACCGGCCTGGGCCCGCGCCTCGGCGCCGATCTCGCGCATCGCCCGCTCGGTGTCGCGGATTCGGGCGATATAGGCCTCGGCGTCGGCGACATCGTCGACCCGGTGCTGATTGATCAGGAAGACCGGAAAGGCGCCCGCCGGACTTCCGTTGGTCGATATCGGGAAGCCGTAGTCGCGCCAGCGGAAATTCTCCGCCGAGCGCTTGGCGTTATATTCGAACAGGCGGTAGTTGAGCTGTGCCGCGGGGCTCAGCGTCGCATAGTCGAACTGCGCCTTCATGTCCGCGAGCTGCTTCTGGACCAGCGCTTGGTCCCGCTGCGCCTGTGCGTCGCTATAGTCGTCGAGTCGGTCATAGCCCGTCTTGCTGCCGAGGCTGGTCAGAGTCTCAGGGCTCGACGCGCTTCGCTCGTCGAACGCGGAGTCGAGGAAGGCGAGCAGGCGGCCGTCCTGTGCGGCGGGGTCGGCGACCGGCTGGACGCTCGCCGGCGCAGGCGCGGGCGGATCGCTGAACGAGACGTCGTCCCGCCCCGCCTCCGTGGTGGAGCAGGCGGTGGCAAGGAGGAGGGCGAGGTGCGGGAGAGCGTTTTTCATGGGGCAAGCTTTAGCGCTTGGCCACTCCGCGTCCAGCCTTGCCCGACCCCGTCATCCCGGCGAAAGCCGGGACCTCAGGACGCAAAGCCGCGGCGGGTCTCCCCGAGGCCCCGGCTTTCGCCGGGGTGACGGAACCACTCTCCTCGTCCCGCCCCGCAAGCCAGCAGGGATCCCATTCCGGCTCCGGCCCGAAGCGCTCGACCAGGAAATCGACGAGCGCCCGAACCCGGGCCGTCGTCGCCCGCCCGGGCGGCATCACCGCGTGGAGCGCGCCTTCCTCGAGCGGATAGTCGCGAAGCACGGGCTCCAAAGTCCCGCGCTCGAGGCCGCGGGCGGCGATGAAGCTCGGCAGGATGCAGATTCCGAGCCCGGCCTCCGCCGCTGCCCGAAGCATCTCGCCATTGTCGGCCCTGAGCCTCGGCCGGCCGCGCACATATTCCCACTTGCCTCCGACTCGGAAGCGCCACTGCTCGTTGGCGTAGAGCAGGATGTCGTGACCCGCGAGGTCGCGCGGAATCACCGGCCGCCCCCTGGCCTCGAGATAGGCCGGGCTCGCGACCGGCACCTTCCTCACCGGAGCGATCCGCCGTGCCACCAGCGCGCTGTCCTTGAGCGATCCGATCCGGATCGCCAGGTCGAAGCCTCCGGCGGCGAGATCGACGGGCCGGTCGTCGAACGAGATGTCGAGCTCGACCCGCGGATGCGCTCCGGCGAACTCGGCGAGGGCCGGCGCGAGATGCTCCACTCCGAAGGACAGAGGCGCGGACAGCCGGACCGGACCCGCCACCTGGGTCACCGCCCGTGCGACCACCTCCTCCGCCGCTTCCAGATCGGCGAGGATGTTGGACGCCCGCTCGAAATAGGCTTGCCCCACCTCGGTCGGCTGGGCCCCCTGAGCGGTCCGGGTCAGAAGCCGGGCGCCCAGTTGCGCCTCGAGCCGGGCCACGCGACGGCTGAGGATCGACTTGGACATCCCCATCCGCTCCCCCGCGCGGCTGAACGCCCCGGTCTCGGCGACCCGGACAAAGGCGAGGACGTCGAGGAGATCGATCGACGATCGTTCCATATTGAGCAACACCATGATGCATTGTGAATGGCTACAAGCAACACTGCTACCGGCTTACATATCTCCTTGCAAGTTCAGGAGGCCCACATGACCAACGTTCTCATCGTCGACAGCGCCGCCACCGGCGAAGCGTCCGTCACCCGCCGGCTGACCGGCGAGCTCGAGACGGCGCTGCGCGGCCGCGGCCCGGTCCGGATCGTCCACCGCGACGTCGGCACCCACCCGGTCCCGCATCTCACCGCGGAGACGACCCCGGCGATCCGGGGCGCCGAGGCCCAAACCGAAGCGGCCCGCGATTCCATCGCCCTTTCGGACGCCCTGATCGCTGAGCTGAAGGCCGCGGACCTCGTCGTCATCGGCGCTCCGATGTACAATTTCGGGATCGCCTCGACCCTCAAGGCCTGGTTCGACCACGTCCTTCGCGCCGGAATCACCTTCCGCTACTCCGAAGCCGGGCCCGAGGGCCTGCTCAAGGGAAAGAAGGCGATCGTGATCGAAAGCCGCGCCGGCCTCTACAGCTCGGGGCCGTCGGCGCCGATGGACAGCCAGGAGCCGCACCTCAGGACCCTGCTCGGCTTCATGGGCCTGGACGATGTCGCCTTCGTCAGGGTCGAGAAGCTGGCCTTCGGACCGGACCAGGCAGCAGCCTCGATCGCGGAGGCGATCGATCAGCTGAAGTCGCTCGCCGCGGAAGACTTGCCGCTGGCGGCATAAAATCCTCCCCGCGATTTCGCGGGGAGGGGGACCAGGCGAAGCCTGGTGGAGGGGTTCTCCCGCTTCCGAAGAACCCCTCCACCAGCCTTCGGCTGGTCCCCCTCCCCCGGAAACCCGGGGGAGGATTTTCCCCAACGATCCCCATATCCTCAACCCAAGGGAGAAACCGAGATGAAGCTCTACTACGCCCCCGGCGCCTGCTCGCTGGCCCCCCACATCGTCGCACGCGAGGCCGGGCTCGACATCGAGCTCGCCAAGGTGAACTTCCCCGACAAGGTCACCGACGACGGCGAGAAGCTGGCCGACGTCAACCCGAAGGGCGCAGTCCCGACGCTCAGGCTCGACGGTGGCGAGGTGCTCACCGAGAACGCCGTGATCCTCCAATATCTCGCCGACCGCGCCGGCGGCTCGGAGCTTGCCCTCCCGGCGAGCGGGATCGAGCGCTACCGGTTCCTCGAATGGCTGAACTTCATCGCCACCGAGCTCCACAAGGGCTTCGGCCCGCTGTGGAATCCGGCCACCCCGGACTCCTTCAAGGAGGCGACCCGCGAGGCGCTGGGCAAGAAGTTCGACTATCTCCAGGAGAAGATCGGCCAGGGCCCCTACATCCTGGGCGACCGCTTCTCGATCCTCGACGCCTACGCATTCGCGGTGCTGAACTGGACGAAGATCCATTCGATCGACATCGCCCGCTGGCCCGGCCTCGCCGCCTATCTGGGCCGCGTCGCGGCAAGGCCGGCGGTTCAGGAGACGCTGAAAGCGGAAGGCCTGCTGTAGCCCCGTCATTGCGAGGAGCGCAGCGACGAAGCAATCCAGTCACGGCCCATTCGACCTGCGCGGCGCTGGATTGCTTCGCTCCGCTCGCAATGACGATCGAATTAGGAGACCCGAAATGATCGACATCCGCCCCTTCTCCACCCTCGGCCATGCCGACCACGGCTGGCTCGATGCCCGGCACCATTTCTCCTTCGCCGATTATTACGATCCCAGGCGCACCGAATGGGGCGCGATCCGGGTGTGGAACGACGACGAGATCGCCGCCCGGTCCGGCTTCCCGCCGCATCCACACAGCGACATGGAGATCGTCACCTATGTCCGCGAGGGCGCGATCACCCATCAGGATTCGATGGGCAACAAGGGCCGGACCGCGGCCGGGGATGTCCAGGTGATGTCGGCCGGAACCGGGGTGCGCCACGCCGAATATAATCTCGAGGACGAGAAGACGACCCTGTTCCAGATCTGGATCCAGACCGACAAGCGCGGCGCAGAGCCAGGCTGGGGTGCGAGGCAATTCCCGAAAGACGACCGGGCGGGCAATTTCGTCACCCTCGCCAGCGGCTTCGCCGAGGACGAGGACGCGCTCAAGATCAACGCGGCCGCCCGAGTCCTCGGAGCGACCCTGAAGGCGGGCGAGACGGCCGAGCTGACGCTCGATCCGTCCCGCCACGTCTATCTCGTCGCCGTCGGCGGAGCGGTCGAGGTCAACGGGCGCCGAGCCGAACCCCGGGACGGGATCGCGGTTACCGGGGAGGAGAGGCTTACGATCAGGGCGGTCGACGAAGCGGAGATCGTCCTGGTCGACGCCCGCTGACCTGAAGTCCTCCCCTGCATTCGCGGGGGAGGGGGACCAGGCGAAGCCTGGTGGAGGGGCCTTTCGAGAATCCGAAGAACCCCTCCACCCCGCTTCTTCGAAGGCGCAGTTTATCCTGAGCGACGCCGCAGGCCTCGTCGAAGGGCGCGGTCCCCCTCCCCGGGAAAGCCGGGGGAGGACTTAACTCCGCCGCCGCCACCAGTCGGCATAAGGCGTATTCTCGACCATCCTCCGGTTGAAGTCGGGCGCCCCGTCCTCCCACCAGACCTCGCCTCGCTCGCCGAGACTCACCTTCGCGGCCTGCACCCTCGATCTGGCCAACTTCAGGGCCTCCGCATCCCCGGCCTTCGAGGCCGCGTTCACGGCCCGCCTCGACTCCATGAGCGCGTCGACGAGCGCCTGCCTCACGCCGTCGGGAAGCCCCGGATTGCTCGACCGCCACAGCCGGCCCCTGACGACGATGTAGCGCCCGTCGGGGGTAAGCGCCGGCGTCACCCGCCTTGGCCCCCGACCGCTCCCGCGAACCGGCCCGAAGCCGCGAGCGCGCGCTCACGGGCGGCACGGTGACCGATCAGGGGCTCGGGATATCCGGCCGGCCTCGAATCTCCGGGCTCATGGATCCGCTCGTCCAGATCCCGGAGCTCCGGCACCCACTTGCGAATATAATCTCCGGCGCCGAATTTCGCCGACTGGACGATCGGCGCCATGATCCGGGCGAAGGGCTGACTGTCGATCCCGGTGCCGGCGATCCACTGCCAGTTCTGGCTGTTGTTGCCGTAATCGGCGTCGACCAGGGTGTCCCAGAACCACTCCGTCCCGCGCCTCCAGTCGATCAGGAGATGCTTCACCAGAAAGGAGGCTGCGATCATCCGGACCCGGTTGTGCATCCATCCGGTCGCCCACAATTGCCGCATCCCGGCGTCGACGATCGGATATCCGGTTATCCCCCGGCTCCAGGCATCGAAATCGCGGTCCGCCTCGGGCCCCGTCCGCCAGGGGAAATCCTCGAGGGCGGGTCGCCCGGCCTTTTCTCCAATCCCGGCCTGGGTGAGCATGACGTTGTGCGAAAAGTCCCGCCACGCCAGCTCCTTGCGGAACTTCTCCCCGGCCTGCGCCGGCAAATCGTGCCAGACGAGGCGCGGCGAAAGCTCGCCGAAATGGAGGTGCGCAGAGAATCGGCTGGTGCCTTCCTCGCCGGGCCGGTCGCGCGCCGAAGCATAATCTCCGGCCCGGCCGGCGAAGTCGCTCAGCCTCTCCAGCGCCGTTGCCTCGCCGGGCTTCCACTCCCGGCCGAAAGCGCTCGCCCAGTTCGGCCGGGTCGGAAGCAGCGCCCAGCAACGCAGGTCGTCGCTTCGCGGCCACCGGCCGGGCGCCTCCAGCCTTTCGGGAGCCGGGACCGGCTCGGGCGGGGGAAGGCGCTCCTGGAGCGCTCGCCAGTAAGGCGTGTAGATCTTGTACGGGGAGCCCGAACCGGTTCTGACCTCCTCAGGCGGGACGAGGACGCTCCCGCGGTGGAGCACCAGCTCGAGCGCCCCGCCCGCCTCGCGTTCAGACTCCACCCACCAGGGCTCGTAGTGGCGCGTGGCGTGGACGCGCCGGGCGCCGGTCTCCGCGGCGAGCCTCGCAAGCTTGGCCCCGCACCGGCCCCGGCGGAGGACCAGCCGCGAGCCCAGCCGCTCGAAGGCCGCGGCCAGATCGGTGAGGCTGTGATGGAGCCACCAGCGCTGGGCCCCACCGATCTTCCAGCGCCCGGGCGTTTCATCGTCGAGGATGTAGACCGGAATCACCGGCCCCTCGCTCGCCGCCGCGGCCAAAGCGGGCTGGTCGTGGAGCCGAAGGTCCTGCCTGAGCCAGACTATGGACGGAGCCGTCATTCGATTGGAAAATCAGATCGCCGAGGCGCCCGCGGAAAGGTGTACATGTGAATCCACCCGCTGGACCGAGTCCAGGTCGACATAATGATGCTCGCCGTCCGGAGAGTCGTTGCGGGTGAGCTTGATCTTGTCGCCCTCGATGCCGTCGACGGTCCCGACGCGCGAACCGTCCGACCCGCGAACTTCCATATGCTTTTGAATACTCGAAGCGTCCATCTTGCCGGTCTCCTGTCACCCGATGCGTATTGACGGATCGAACCTGCCGCGGTGCGGCCGGTTCCTATGGGCTTTGTACCGTGTCCGCCCGTTTCCCGGCCCTCAACCGAAGTTCAGCAGCGCCCCGAGAAGGACCGGCGCCATCAGGAAGAGAGCGAACAGGAGCAGCGCCAGCATGAGCAGCCTGCCCAGGCACCCGCCTCCGCGCCGGCGCCTCGGCGGCTCCTCATAGTCTTCATATTCGCCATAGGCGGGAGAGTCCCTGCGTCCTCGCCGGCTGCGGGCGGCGGCGCCGAGCATGGCGGCTACGAGGCTGGCCAAATCGGGACTTGGCGAGCGAGGATCTCCGCCTCCTGGCCGGCCCGCCGGACCTCTCCCGCCCCACGGGCCGGGACCGTCGTCGACATCGCCCGTGAGCGGGCCGGCCTCGACGGTCCTGGGCGGGCGAGGGCTCGGCCGTTCCGGCGGCGGCGGCGCTTCCCTCGCCGGGGCGGGATCTCCGAAGCGCGCTCCGCAGCGCGGGCAGGACGGCGAGTCAACCCAGATGCCCGGATCGTGGTTCGTGCAGTAATAGCGGACCGCCGCCTCGCGGCAGGCCTCGCACTCCCCGCCCGCCGGCTGCACGGTGCCGCAATTGGGGCATCTGAGGACCACCCCGCTCATTCGTTGCACTCCGTCGGGGCGGGCTCGGGCTCGGCCTGCGGCTGCGGGAAGACCGAAAGGACCAGCTCGGCCGGGATATGGAGGCGGTACAGGATCGGCAGCGACCGGGGGACGTAACGGGCCAGGGTCGGCACCCGCGCGTAAGGCCCGAAGGATTCGCGCGGCAGCCGGCGGGAGAGAGCGACGGTCGTGAGGATGGGATGCGCCTCGTAGGCCGGGTAGATGACGAAGCGGTCCTCGACATGGTCGTGGCCTCGGACCATGTGGGTCACCGGCCGGCCCAGGCGGGCGCTGAGCGCGCAGAAATCCGCGAAATCCTCCCGCCCGAACTGGCTCCCGCGGGTGAATCGGTTCGGCATCTTCCGGCGCGCGGTGGGATGCGCCCGGGTCCAGGTGAAATCGGAAAGGCAGGCGGCGTCGTTCCAGTCGCCGTTCTCCTCCAGCTTCGGGTGGAGGTCGGTGAGCGGAAACCCGGCATGGGCGACGAGCAGCCCGTCCGGCAGGAAGAGCGCGTGCGGCGCCTGATCGAAGAAACGGACTGCGAGCTTGCCCGCCCGCTCGATCCATTCGTGGGCGAGATTGGAATTGAGGAAGTCGGCGAAGTCGCCCGGCGAGACGCTCGAGGCGAAGCGGTTGCCGTCGAATGACAGCGCCTCGTCATGGTTGCCGACGACGACGCACACCCGGCCCGGCCTCTCGAGGATGAGCTCGAAGACCCTCAGCAGAAGCTCCAGCCCGTAGCCCTCGTCGTCGAACAGGTCGCCGAGCAGGATGATGTTCGGCGGCGTGGCCTCCGCCTCTCCGGACCCGGCCTCGATGAAGGCCAGCGCCGCTTCCAAAGCCAGAAGATCGCCGTGAAGGTCGCCGACGATCCACAAGGGCGCCTCGGGATCGACCTCGGCGACCTTGATCGCCTGGTCGCCCGGATCCGTCCGGAAGCCGTCGAACAGAAGCCCGGGGCCGGCTTCCCTGTCGAGCAGGGCCTCGAAGGCTTCGACCGTCGAGCGGATCCGCGATCGGACCGCGGACGGCGCCACGGCCTCGCGCACCAAGGCCCAGTCGAGGTCGCGAACGTCCTCGACCTGGGGGATCGCGACCGGCTCAGGGGCTTGGGCAACGGCTTCGCCGGCGGGGACGGCCTCGGGCTCCGCGGCGGCTTGCGGGATATCGTCCATCACGCCGCCCGAACCGTGAGGGCCAGCTTGGCGATTCCCTTGGCTTCGTTTCCGACCGCGATGCGGTCGCCGGACTTGAGCGGATGCGCCGCGGTCAACGCCCGGCCGTTGACCAGGGTCTGGTTGGTCGTGGGTCCGGCCGGCCTCACCGTCCACTGCCCCGAAGCGCTTCGCTCCACAACGCACTGGCGCTCGTCCCAATATTCCGCCTCGGGCCCGAACTGGCGCATGAGCATCTTGCCGAGCTCGGTCCGGATCCGGACCCGCAGGGTCCCGCCGCCCGGCGCCAGGAGCTCCACGGCCTCGGAAACGAGCGCGGCCCCGCCGCTGCCGGGCGCGGCTGCGGGGGCGGGCGCCGCCGGCCTCGGCGCAGCCTTGGCAACCGGCGGAGCCGGGGCCGGCTTCCTGTCGCGGCCGCTCAGGGTCGCCCGAAGCTCGGTCGCCGTCGGCCGCTTGGCCGGGTCGGGGTTGAGGCAGCGGTGAAGCGCCGCGCTGACGTCGGCGTTGCTCGCCGGCCACGGCATCGGCCCGAGCAGCGCCGGCGGCTCCGCCTTGTAGCCCTGGACGAGGCGGGCATAATCCGACTGGTCCTCGGACCAGTAGGGGTGCCGCCCCGCCAGTAGCTCGTAGAGTATGAGGCCGCAGGTGAAGACGTCGGAGGGGGGCACCGGCACCGAGCCCCGGACGAGATGCTCGGGCGACCTGTAATTGTCCGTGCCGACATAGCCCTGGTGGCCGTGCCAGGGCGGGCGGCGGTCGGCGAGGACCGAGAAGTCCATGTCAATCAGCTTCAATTGGAATTCCGAAGCGATCGTCGGATCCTCGATCAGATAGGCGTTCGCCGGCTTCAAGTCGGCATGGACGATCTTCACGTCGTGGAGCGCCCCGATTCCCGCCACCAGCACCTTGGCCCAGGTCGCGTGCCTCGCCCAGACCGCCGGATCGCGGGTCGGCGCCTTCCTGGTCGCCCGGTGAGCGTCGCGCTCCTTGTCCAGCACCTGCTGCAGGTCGGCGCCGTTCTCGACGAACTGGAAAGCCTGAAAATAACATCGCCCGCCCCAGACCTCCTCGAAGGAATCGACCTGGGCGACCGCGAAATTGTCCGCCTTGCCCCGAACGACCCGGGCCGAAAGCTCCTTCTGGTAGGCGACGAAATCCTTGTACCAGACCACCGTCGGCGCCGGGGACTTGTACTGCTTGAAGAACACCTTCCGGCCGCTCGGCGCCAGGGCGGCATAGGAGATGGCCATCATCCCAGGGCCGAACACCTTGGTGATCCGGTATCCGCGGATGACGTCGCCGACTTTGAGCTTCTTCGCCATCGCCCGCCCTCAGGGCCGGTCCGCCCCCCTCAAAGCGCGACCGTTTCGGCGGAGCGCGACACGCTTGCGGCGAGCTGCGTCAGGGTGTTTCGGAAATTGGCTTGGTCGGACGTGAACTTCTGCAAGGCCTCCTGGGCGTTCAGGCCTTCATATTCGACGACCTCCCATTCCGACTTGTCGATCTGGCTCAATCGGTCGTAGCCCTCGAAATTGGGAGCGAACAGGCTGAGGATGATCCGGTTCGCCATCACCACGTTGGCGACGTCCTGGAGCGATCCGCCCTTCGCCTCCGGGATGCTCATCGTCTCCTTGAACGAAGCGTCGGTGAACACGACCACGACCCGCGCGGCGTCGCTCCGGTACCGCCACTTGCCGGCCTCGACGCCCTGGGCGCCCTTCGCCGTCGCCTCCATGGTCGCGACCTTGTAGAGCGTGTCGAGAAGAGACTCCGGCTCGTCGCCGCCGCCATTGGCCTGAAGCGCGGCGAGCTGGCTCTTGAGCTCGGCGGGGTCGCGGACGAAGTCGTTGTCGACGATCCAGGGCAGGCCTTCGCTCTCCGCCGCCTCGATGTCGCGATAGCCGACCACCTTGGCCCGCCAGTCCTTGACCGGCGCCGCGTTGTTGGCGTCGCCGCTGCTCAGCGAGCCGACGAACGTCTCGATATTCTGCCGAAGCGCATCGATGCACGGAGCCATGCTTCCGCTGATGTCGACGACGAAGACGATGTCGGCGACGCCCTTGGTCTTCTCCCGGCTCTGCGGGGCCTGGCCGCCGGCCGCGATCTCGGCGACTCCGCCGGAGCTCGCCTCGGTCGGAAGCGGAGCGCCCGCGAGGTCGGGCGCGGCGGTTTCAGGCGCGAGGGTCTCCGGGGCGAGGGTCTCCGGACTGGCGGTTTCGGGAGTAGCGGTCTCGGGCGCCAGGGTCTCGGCGCCGGTCCCGTCGGAAGCGGGGGCGGTCGGATCGGTGCTGCTCATACATATACTCCATCGTCGGCACTGGACGCCGAAAAGGCGGACCCACTGGGCAGGCGAACGACATTTCCCAAGGATCGTTCCGACAGTGTCTCCCTCTCCCCCATGGGGAGAGGGGTTAATGATCCCGCGATCGGTCGGATGCCGCCGGGCACGAATGGGGACACTCACTTTTGCACCCCCATCCGCCCCCGCTTCACTCCGAGAAGCTTCGCGCCTGCTGGCCGACGAGGGTGACTTCGACCCGGCGGTTCAGCTGCCGCCCCGTCGCGTTGGCGTTGCTCGCCGCGGGCATCGATTCGCCATGGCCGGCGACCCGGAAGTCGTTCTCTTCGGCGCCCATCGCGTTCAAGGCCTCCCGGACCGACTCGGCGCGCCGCTCCGAAAGCAGCTGGTTGGCGGAATCGCTTCCCACCGAATCGGTATGGCCGTCGATCCGGACGGGCACGTCCGGATTGGCGCTCAGATAGGAAGCCAGCGGGCGAAGCCGCTCGACGGCGGCCGGGCGGAGCCGGGCGCTTCCGGTCTCGAACAGGACGTCCTGAAGGTCGAAGGTCGCCCCGTAGCGGGTCTGCCGCATCTGGTATCCGCGCATTCCGCGCCGGTCCCAGTCGCGGCTCCGGGCGACCGGGCGCTTGACGTCGCGGCTCTCCCAGTCGAACCGGTCGCGGCGTCCGCCGGCGACGAGCAGGAAGGCCCGGTTGGCCTCCTCGGCTTCGCGCGGGCCGACCCGGCCGTCATGGTTTCGGTCGAAATTGCGCATCACGAAGGCGCGGCCGCGCGCGGTCCGCTTCAGCTCCGGAAGGAGCAGCGGCACTCCCGCGCCGACGAGCCGATAATCGCGCTCTCCGCTCCGGCCGCCGCCCCAATCGAAGCGCTCCTGGGCAAGGACGGGCGTCGCGAGAATGGTGAACGCGGCGGCGGCGGCGGCGGCCCGGCCCGACACGGATTTGAGGTTAAGCATTACAAGTCTCCTGAGCCCCGGCTCCCGGCCTTCTAGGGGCCAAGTCGCGTGAACCGGGCGTGAGCCCGGGCGACAGGCGCCGTTAAGCGGCGGAGGGCCTGGGAGAGGCGCTTTTCACCCAAGCCCGAGGTGGCGGAGAAGCTCGCCCGCGCAGGTGACGACCATGAGCGCGCCCGCCAAAGCCAAGGCGATCAACAGGATCATGATCGTGGCGCGCGACAGGACGCTGGAGATCCTGCGCGGCCGCCACTGCACCGAATCGGGGCTGAGCAGCCGAGGGTCCGAGAAGCGGTCTAGCGGACGGCGAAGGAATCGGTCCCAGACTCCGTCCTTGCCGAGGTTGAGAGCCAGCGCCTCGGGCGAAAAGCAGGAGGAGTGGCCATAGTCCGGATCGAGGATATTGATCGTCGCGGGATCCGAAAAGCCGTGTCTGCCGCTCGGGCCGGTGCCGGGTATCGTAAAATGGGCGAAGGGCACGGCGAGGTCACGTCCCCCGCAATGGTTCATCACCGCCTCGACTCGAGCCTGTGCTATTCTTCGGCTCCAATCATAATCCGGCGGGACGACGCTTCCGGCGGCGATGACGCGCCCGAAGCGAAGGTCCCGGAATTCCGGCAGGTCGAGAAGGGTGATGAACAGCTTGCTTCCAAAGCTGTGGATCACCGCGTTCGGCCGCTCGCCTCGCCCCTGCTCCCGCGCCTGAGCGACCGCTTGGCGGATTCGAAGCCCGAGGTGCCTCGCCAGTTGCCTGTGGCGGAACCCGAACAGGACGCCCAGCCTGATCAGCCCATATTTGTAGATGAGCGTTGGTGCGCTGTAGCGAAGCTTGTTGGCGATCCGCCAGCTGAACTCCTCCTGCCACCAGCCGCGGGTGTTGAAGCCATGAACGACGATGAGCCAGTCGATGTCGCGGCTCAGCTCGCCGGCTACCGAGTAGATGCGGCCGGGCACGGGCTCTTCGCCGGTCTCGCTGAAAATCACGCCGCAAGCCGCGCACCGGCCGTTGTCGAGGTCGTCTTCGTCCAGCCGGTGGAGGAGCTTCGGGCACCAGTGGACGTCGACCGGGGCAAGCAGGCCCTCGGCGGCGGCGGCCTCGAGAAAATCCGCCGCCTCCCTCGGGCTGTGGCTGCCGCCGAGCGCGGCCGCGAATTCGCGCGGCTCGATGACGGGCGCCTCGCCGGATTCTAGGCGCTGGGCAAGTGCGTTGGCGATGCGGTCGCCGAACCGTTCCCTCAGCCGCTCAGATATCATCGCCTAATTCTTCGACCAGAAAAAGTTCACCACCCGGTAGACGTCGTCGCGGGTGCACTGCGCCCAAATTCGGATCCGGCTTTCGGCGCCATAGACCTGTGCCTTGACCGGCATGGTGAACCCGGATTTCCCGTCGACATTGAATCCGAACATTCCGTCGGCCGAGAAAAAGAGAGTGTCGTCGACCGCTTTGCGCGCTTCCCGGATCGCCTGGATATCTCCAATCCCGCCTTCCGCGGTCGCCGCCATTTCGACATAGCCGCCCGATGCTCCCATCTTGGTCGACTTGACGACGACACTATTGTCCTTGCTGGACCTCTTCACCGCGTCGGTAAGCTGCAACCGTTTCAAGGGCCTGGCGATCAGGCCGGCCACGGCGAGGTCGTCGAACACCCGGGCCAGCGCCTCGCTGTGCAGAGCGCCGCTGTTCGGCAGCTGAATGAAGATGGCGCAATAGGGAGCGCCGAAGCGCCAGTCGAACCGGACCACGCTGCGATCCGCTCGCTCCCGAAAGGCGTCGTAGCGGTAGAGATCGCCATCCTCCTCGCGAGTGAAGTCCCTGGCCTTGGCGCGCTCCCAGCCCGAATTGCCCAGGTGCCAGACGAAGGAGAGCGAAGTTCGGTCGAGAACGATGCCGGTCAGAAGCAGCTCGTCGGGAAACTCGTAGCTCGCCGACGAGGCCAGCAACGAGGCGTGTGCCGAGGCCCTGATCAGGGACTCGACTTTCGCGGGAGCCGGCAATGGCGGAGCGTAGAGATACACATGCTGGTCTCCCCAGCCCTCCACCTCGGACAGCCATTCCTCGATCATCGGCTGAGTAAGGCTGCCTTCGTCAATGGCCTTGGCCATGTGTCGGAAGAAGTCCGCCTTGGTGAGGCCCATGGTGATCTGGTGCTTGCGCAGAAGCTCCTTCACATATTTGTTGCCCTGGCTAAGGACGATCGTACGGGCGACAGCCTTCAGCTCGGTGGCGGTCAGCGGTTTGGACGAGGCAATGGCCACAGGATCCTTCCGGAAGTCCGTCGCATCCGCGAGGCGATTGCACGAGGCTGGATGGCGTCCTTCCCTCTAGCATAAGCACGGGCGCCCGAATACTGCCGCTCGCCGCCAGGCAAGGTGGCGAGCGCCCGCCAACATCGAGGAGCAGCCGAATGTCCGACGATTACGCCCGCGGCCGGCGGGACGGCCTGCGGCTGGCCCTGGCCGTGCTCTCGGCGGAGGAGTCCAAATGGGCGGCGCTGCTCGGGCAGAGCCCGTCCTGGCGAACCAACGCGATCCGCCAAGTCCGCCACAAATCGCTCCAGGTCGCTCAAAAGCGGGTTCGGACGGTCCTCAACCGGCTCACCCCGAAAGACGAAGGGGCGGCCATGGACGCCGAGCTCGCCGCCGCTCTCGACAATCTCGGGCTGTAGGGCCGGACGGCGGCAGGGGGCCGTCAGCCGGCCGACGAGCGCGACCGGCGGATTCCGGCAAGAGCCCGGTCGAGGATCGCGAGGACGATCAGCGAGGCGCCGAAGAGCGGAAGCAGCAACCCTGCAACGGCGAGCGCCGGGATGGCCCAGCGCAGGCGAATGTCCCCGCCCGGCTCGGGGGCGCCGAGCCGACCCTTGGGACGGCGCTTCAGCCACATCAGGACGCCCATGAGGCTGATCGCGATGAGTGCAAGCGCGGTCGCCACCCCGATCAGCTGGTTTGCCAGGCCGAACAGCTGGCCTTCGTGCCAGGCGATCCCCGTGTTCACGACTCGGTCGACGAGGTGCGTGTCGGCGAAGCCGCGGCGGCCTTTTTCCGCCCCGGTCGCCGGATCGTAGGTGACCTGCCGGGTGAGCGGGCGGTTCTGGGTCTCGGACTTGACGGTCCAGAAATTGCCGCTCGGCGGCCCGAAGCGCTGCGGCGCGTTCGGTGGAAGTATCACGACCGGAAAGGCCATTCGCTCCGCTTGCGCCCTGGCGACGAAGGCCGACAGCGGGAGTCCGCTGTCCATCGCCGGGTGCGCCTGGGACGCCCCACCATGGTGATGGCCGCCCTCCCCGCCTCCCGAGCCGATCTTCCAGTCCTGCGGCCCGTTCACCAGGCCGAGCTCGGTCCTGGCCCATTTGAAGGCGCTTCCCCACGATTCCGCCCATGGCAATCCGCTTGCGAGCATGACCAGCGCCAGCCCGGCGACCCAGAAGCCGGCGACCCGGTGGAGATCCTTGAGCAGCGGCCGCCCCCTCAGCGAGAGCCTCGGCCAGAAGGTGCCGGCGGGCTTAAGCGGCCGAGGCCACCACATGTAGAGGCCGGTCAGGATCATGACGATCGTCCAGCTCGCGGCGAGCTCGACCAGTCGGTCGCCCCATTTGCCGAGCAGAAGGGTCCCGTGGATCCGACCGACGGTCGGCGAGATCCGCGCTTCGGGGTCGAACGCGCCGAGCACCTCGCCCCGCGGGGAGACGAAGACCTCGCGCTTCCGCCCGTCCGCCAGGCCGACCTGAACCATCGCGGAGTCCCCTTGCCTCTCGGGCAATCGATAAGTGTCGAAGCGGGCGCCCGGATAGGCGGCCAGGACCGCGGCGAGCTGGCGGTCGGGGGAAACCGTCCCCTGCGTCGCCAGGCTGCGATAGTTCCGCTCCTCCCACCGGTCGATCTGCGGCTTGAACAGGTAGATCGAGCCGGTGACCGAGAGGATGAGGATGAAGGGCAGGACGAAGAGCCCGGCATAGAAATGCCAGCGCCAAATCGTCCGGTATGCGGCGGACGCGCCGAGGAATGGCTTCACGAATCTTCCCCTTGGAATACGAGCCCGGATCGCCCCCGCGATCGGGCATGACCACGTTCCGGCCAGGCCGCGCCCTCGAGGGCCGGCGCCGAAGCCGGGGTTGCGGCTATGGGGCGACGGCGGGCGCGGGCCTGGGCGTCAGTTGGGGAGAGGCGGCCCGCGAAGTGGAGGCCGAAGGCGCAAGGCCGCGCGCCGGGGACCTGGGGAGGCCGCGAACAGGCCCGCCGCCATGATGAATATCAGGGCCGCGGAAAGCTGGAACGGGTCGGCGCCGCCGATCGCGGGCAGCGCGAGGTCGGCGAAGGCGCATGAGCGCGCGGAATCCGTCGAATCCCCGCCATGGGTCCGGCCCGGAGTCGACGGATCGCCATGCGCCGGGTCGGGGGCCGCGGCGATCGGGCCGCCGCCCGGGCAGACGGTCAGCGCCGGCCCGCTCTCGCCCATGACCGGCATATATCCCGCCGGCACCGCCAGCCTCAGCACCAGCGCCGCCAGCCCGATGGCAAGCGCGAGCACGTGATGCTTGAGCAAGGCGAAACGAAAAGTCCCCACGCCCAAGGTCTAATTGCGGCGGATCGCCGTGTCATTACGCATTAAGCGCTGTTCTTGCTGGAATCTTTCAGCGTTTTGAGCTTGGCTCACGAGGCCGGAGCCGAAGCCTTCAGGATCGTTTCTATTTCCGCGATTTCCTTGCCCTGATCGGCAACGATCCGGCGCGCGATGGCCGCCACGCGTTCGTCGCGGCCCTGGGCGAGCACGATCTCGGACATGGCGATCGCGCTCCGATGGTGGGGGATCATCCGGCGAAGGAAGGTCTGCGAAGCGTCGCCCCCTTCGGCCGCCGCCATCGCCTCCTGCATCCGCTTCTCGCCCGCCGCATAGGGACGGGCCGATTCGGGGTCGGGCGCGGCGTCCTTCCGGACCAGGCGCCGCATCTCCTCGATCTCCTGCCGTTGCTTCGCGGCCATCCGCCGGGCGATCGCGACGACCCGCGGATCGCCGCCCAGGGCGATGACCGGCCCGGTCATCGCGATCGCGCCCTCGTGATGGGCGATCATCTTCCTGAGCCAGGTGTCGGACACGTCCGCTCCGACCGCCGAGGCCATCGAGCCGTGCATGTCCGTACCGGACGGGGCCGCCCCGCCTTCGCCGTGCGAAGCATCGTGGATCCCCTTATCCCCGCCCTGTTCCGGATTCGGCGCCCCTTGTCCGCACGCGGACAGGATCAGTGCGACCGCGAGGCCGGCAATTCTTGCGGATGATGCGTTCGACATTTCTCGTGACCTCTTGTCCCGTTTCACGCGCGGTCGGCCGCGAAGCTTTACTTGGCCGGGATTGGAGTGTCATTCATTTGTAGTGGCCCTCGGCGCCCGGCCGCCGGCCATCCCAGGCTGGATGGCCGTTGAACCCGAAAAAGAAGGTTAACCCCCGGCCAACCCTCTTTACGCGGCTCTTTCAGGAACTTGGGCCGTTCTTCCCGCCATGCCCCATTATTACTTCCACCTCGCTCGCGAAGGCGCCCGGCTCCAAGATGAGGAAGGGCTAAAGCTGCCCGACGCGGAGGCCGCCTGGTACCAGGCGGTTCGAAGCGCGCGCGAGCTCATCCGCGGCGAGCTTGCGCTTGGAACGAAGTGGGACCGGCAGGCGATCGAGATCTGCGACGAACGCGGCACCCGGCTCGACCAGGTCGCCCTCTCCGACATCGTCCATTACGCGCTTTAGAAAAGAGCAGGCGCAGGACGGCGGCCTTTCCCGTGCCCGTCCTTCCGAACTCGAGCTCGGCCCCGACGGGTTCGCTAGCGCCCGACCCGGCGGAACACGCCCTTGACGATCTTCCTCGGCGCCGGGGCGACGATGAGCTCGAGCTCGCGCGGGTGGAGCGGCCATTCGAACTCGCAGCCGATCTCGAAGCCTTTCTCGCCGTCCCGGGCCCAGACCACCCGGCTCCGCCTCGGCTCGAGCCCGGCAAGCTTCAGCCAGACCTCGTCGCCGATCTGGTGCGCCTCCTCGGCGTCGGCCTTGAAGCCTCCGACCGAGATGTCGACCACGACGATCTTGCTGGTCCTGGCGCCGTTCTCGCGGAGCGCCGCGGCGAGGTTGACGATTCGGCGCTCGGCCTTTCGGCCGTCGGAGATCGGTATCCGGGACAGCTCGGCATCGATGAACAAGGCGGGCCCCCTCAAGGCGTGATGACGGACCGGTTCTAGCGGCTGCCGGTAAAGATTAGGTTGCTCGCGGCGACCGGGGCTTCCACCGGGGTCGGGGCCGGCGCCTTGAGAGCGCCGGCCCCCCCTCGGATACGCGACTCGAGGGACCGCCTTCCGCGTGGCCTGCATCGGGCGGCAGGTGAGGCTTATGGACGAGGAGCGTTGAGGAAGGGCTGAACGACAGCGTTAGCGCGCGTTAAGCCATTCACCCTTCCAGCCGGTTTCAATCCGCTTTCGTTCGTCGAATCGAAGGCTCGGCGGCGATATAAATCTCGGAAATCGAAAGGAAATTCATCGATTCGCGCCGCCCGGGCGGCGAAGAAGAAGGCGGAAGCGGCCAAGCCGCCCCCGCCCCCCCGGTCGCGTACCAAGAGTCCGTTCTGCCCGACGATGCTTGAAAAAAGGTTAGCCGCTCGAAAGCTTTGCGATCGGAAGCGGAGGAAGGTGGAGGAAAGTGGAGAAGCCGGCGGAATGTCCGATCGTGCCGCAACTTTCGGCCTCCCGCGGGGAAAAGCCGTTTTCGCGAAGGGACTTACGGTTCGAGCGAGACTGCCGATAATCGCTCAAGATCGCCACTAATCGCCGTTGATCGCCATTGATCGCCACGAATGTGAGCCCTTGCGCCGTTTCAAAAGGCGGCCCCCGGCCGCATTGCGCATCCCGGGCGGCATCCTATCTCGGCCCGGAGAACAGACTTCCAGGGAGACGAGAATGCCCGGCCCAATGACCTGCCCCCATTGCTCCGTCCCGCTGGTGATGAGCGAGCGCCAGGGCATCGAGATCGACTATTGCCCGACCTGCCGCGGCATCTGGCTTGACCGCGGCGAGCTCGACAAGATCATCGAGCGGGCGGCAGCCGACGTCGCGCCGGCCGCGCCTCAGGCATCGCAGCCGCCGCGCGCCCCCCAGGCCCCGCAGGCGCCCTATCCGCCCCAGGCCCCCTACCCGCCCCAGGGCGGCTACGACCCCCGCTACGACCAGCGCGGCCACGGCTACGGCCATGGCCACCACAAGCGCAAGAAGTCCTGGCTCGAGGAAATCTTCGACTAAACTAACCATCGCGAGCTCGACGGTCACCGCTGATCCTCGCGTGGGCATGCCCAGCCGCATCCGGGGGCGTGGCGGTGGGAAGGAGCAGCGGTGACCATCGAACGCCGCCGCCCAGACCATTAACATCGGCGAATATTGCACGCGCGACAGTCGTGGCCGAGTCCTTTCGACCCTGCCTCTCGTGTACGACTGGTGAAGTCGGCAGGATCGCTGCAGCGGGAGCGGTTTTGGAGCAAGCACAGTGCCGCTGCATGCCGTTGACGGCGAGTCCCGGTAAAGCAGAGTCCCGTTCGCTATTTCCTAAAACCCTTTCTGGTCATAATCTTATGCGCATAGCCAGGTGCAGTGCGCATCACCGACAATCCAGCCAAAATACTACATTCCCCCCCCGGACTTGCAGCGCCTGTAAAAATATGATTGTTCTTATTAGGGCATATGCGAGCGTGGCTAACTGACATTGGAAGTGAACTGACGGCGCCCACCGGATGGCTGCTCGTCGGAAAAGTCGTGGCCGGCGGACTCGCAGCTTTTGGCGCTTACGTGAGCGTACAGTCGCTGACTCAATCGCAACGTGCCGAGCAGGCCGCTCGTTTTCGCGAGCATATGGCGGAAATTCAGGCTGGGCTTGTTTCGGAGAGCGGCATGGCCCGATTGGGCGCCATCAGAAATTTGGAGGCCTTTGCCCTGGAAACCCCTCTTCGCGCCCGACGGAACGCTTCTCGCCGAGCACAATTCGCAGGGCGGGCTAGTCCGCAACTACGTCTACCTGAACGGCCAGCCCCTTGCGATCGCCGACGCGGCCGGGACCCTGAGCTACGTCCTCAACGACCAGCGCGGCCAGCCCGAGAAGATGCTGAACGCAAGCGGCGCCGTGACGTGGCACCGGGCCTCCGGCATCTACGGCGATACCGCCTCCCAGCCGGTCGGCACCACCGCCGCCAACCCGCTGCGCTTCCCGGGCCAGCAGCAGGACCCGGTGAGCGGGCTGCACTACAATTACTATCGGGACTATGATCCGGTCACGGGGCGCTACCTTGAGGTCGATCCCATCGGCCTCGCGGGCGGAATCAACGTCTATGGATATGCGAGGAGCAATCCGCTTGGCTACGTTGATCCCTCAGGCCTTGAGACGGCGGTTATCATCGGTGGCCCAATCTCCTCGAACCCATTCGGTCACGCGTCGGTCGCGACAACCGGCAAGGGGGTCTACAGCGCGGGAACCGGCACCCCATACGGGTCGAACCTGACCGACTTTCTGAATCAGCAAGCCACGTATCGCGACTCGACCGTTTACATTCTCGACACCACGCCCGCTCAGGAGCGAATCATTCGCGAGCACATGAGGAGACAGCCTAATAGGCTCCCGGATCCCAGGAGCGACCCGCTAGGCGCCCTGGAGGACAATTGCGCAACCCGAGTGAGGGATGCCTTGCTCGCCGCCGGGGTCGAATTGGGGCTGATTTCCCGAAACTCTCCGTTTCCCGGGGATCTGGGCCACGGGGCTCGTGCTCTTTCCACCCGTCAGGTCCACGTTCCCCAGGGGACCCGCATCCGGTAGTCGGTGAGGTCATGCACCAAGCTTTCAAATACATCGTTGCAGGGCTCTGGGCCATCACCGCTGCCTGCGATCAGGGCCCCGAGAATCCTCGTTCGAAAGGAATCTATTCCGTTTTGCAATCCGAGGAGTACCGGCTGAGGGAGCGCCAGCAGAATGTCGCTTACGTCTATGTGAAGAATGCGCTTGGTTCGGAATACCACACCATCGCGTTCCCGGCTGCAGGCCGTCGTGGATACGTGGTGTTTCTGGCGAACCCTCGCGATGGCGACATTACCTATTCCGTACCGTCGGAGAGCGACGGCCGGTTCATCCTGGACAAGCCGACCTATCAGGAGATTGTGGATAAAGGATATGTCACGACTCCACTGCAGACCTATCTGCAACGCCATCTGTGACATGGAGGGTTACGGCGGGCCAGGCCGCTGATCTATGGCGCTGACCATGATCCTTTGTGCCGCGCTCGGGCTCGCCTTCGGCTACTGGCTGGACCTGAGCAATCGGCTTTCGATCAGGATCGGGCTCAAGGTCCTGAAGGGAGAGCGTTCGAGATTTCCCGCCTATTTGGCCACGAGCGGCCTGATATATTGCTTTCTGCTCCTGGCCGGCGCGACCGTCTGCCTCCTGCTGGCCCATCTGATTACCGGCGGGGATCTTGCCGCGTTTTGGGCGCTCCTCGCCGGCCTCGTCGCTTATCTGGCCCTGACCCGGCTCGGCGGCCGGGGGCGCTCGGCGGATTGACGGACGCTTGGGCGCCGTTCACCCGTACCATCCGGAAGGTCAGGCTGCGGGACGAACGCCTGGGCCATTCCAAAGCGCTGCGGGCGCCAATCTCAAAGAGAAGGCGCAAAGGCGCAAAGGCGCGACGTTGAGACCCTTTTTTCTACGTCGTGCCTTCGCGCCTTCGTGCCTTCCCCCAAAAAATCCGGAACGCACGGTCTCGGAGGAAACTCGCAAGATGCAACGACGCCAAGTTGCGGGGCGGCTCCACCCTGGATGCTGAAACCAGTTCAGCATGACGGGTTCGCGCTCGAGGGCCGCGCGGTGACTGCTACGCGCCCTCACGCCACATCTGCGAGGAAATCCGCCGGTAGCGGCTTCGCAACGCTAAGGCCCCGTTCACCCGCCCCCGCTACAAGGCGGGCGACATTGCCAAAGCCCCGGGAAATCCTATTTTAGGCATAAGCGGCGAAGAAGGCCGCGCCGGCGCTTTGTCTCGCGCCTCAGGAGAAGCTCTTTGTCCGACAGCCCCAATCGCAAGCCCGACCCCAAGGACCCCTCCGGCAATCCCTGGATGAAATCGCTGTTCATCTGGGCGGGGATCCTGCTCGCGCTCATCCTGTTCGTCCAGATCGTGGACGGCGGCGGGTCGCGGTCGGCGGCGGGCAATGCGATGGCTTATTCGGAGTTCCTGAACCGCGTCGACGAGGGCTCCGTGAAGGAGGTCTCGATCGGAAAGGAAGTGATCTCCGGTAAGCTGACCAACGGGGACGCGTTCCGGACCAACTTCATTCCCGATCCGCAGCTGACCTCCCGGCTTCGCGAGAAGGGCGTCGCGTTCCAGGGGGAGCCTGAGCCTCAGACTTCGGTGTGGCTGATCCTCCTGTACCAGTCGCTGCCTTTCCTCCTCATCCTCGGGATCGCCTTCTTCATCATGCGGCAGATGCAGAAGAATGCCGGCTCCGGCGCGATGGGCTTCGGGCGTTCGAAGGCCAAGCTTCTGACCGAGAAATCGGGTCGGGTGACGTTCGACGACGTCGCCGGAATCGACGAGTCCCGCGAGGAGCTTCAGGAGATCGTCGACTTCCTCAAGGACCCGACCAAGTTCGCCCGGCTGGGCGGCAAGATCCCCAAGGGCGCCCTTCTGGTCGGAGCGCCGGGTACCGGCAAGACTCTGCTGGCGCGGGCCGTGGCCGGCGAGGCGAACGTGCCCTTCTTCACGATCTCGGGCTCGGACTTCGTCGAGATGTTCGTCGGAGTGGGCGCAAGCCGAGTGCGCGACATGTTCGAGCAGGCCAAGAAGAACGCCCCCTGCATCGTCTTCATCGACGAGATCGACGCCGTGGGCCGGCACCGCGGCGCGGGGCTCGGCAACGGCAATGACGAGCGCGAGCAGACCTTGAACCAGCTTCTCGTCGAGATGGACGGATTCGAGGCCAATGAAGGCATCATCATCATCGCGGCGACCAACCGGCCCGACGTTCTCGATCCGGCGCTTCTGAGGCCGGGCCGGTTCGACCGCCAGGTCGTGGTGCCGCGGCCGGACATCGAGGGGCGCGAGAAGATCCTCGCCGTCCACATGAAGAAGGTGCCGCTGGCGCCCGACGTCGACCCGCGCACCATCGCCCGCGGGACGCCCGGATTCTCCGGTGCCGACCTCGCAAACCTCGTCAACGAGGCGGCGCTTCTCGCCGCGCGCAAGGGCAAGCGCCTCGTGGCCATGAGCGAGTTCGAGCTGGCCAAGGACAAGGTGATGATGGGCGCCGAGCGCAAGTCCATGGTGATGACCGAGGACGAGAAGAAGGCGACCGCCTATCACGAGGCCGGCCACGCCCTCGTCTCGCTCCACGTGCCGGGCTGCGATCCGCTTCACAAGGTGACGATCATCCCGCGCGGGCGGGCGCTTGGAGTGACCTGGAACCTGCCGGAGCGCGACCGCTACTCGATGTCGATGAAGCAGATGAAGGCGCGGCTGGCGCTCTGCTTCGGGGGCCGGATCGCCGAGCAGCTCATCTACGGAGTCGATGAGCTGAACACCGGCGCTTCCAACGACATCCAGCAAGCGACCGACATGGCCCGCTCGATGGTGATGGAATATGGCATGTCCTCCAAGCTCGGCTGGCTTCGCTACCGCGACAACCAGGAGGAGGTGTTCCTCGGCCACAGCGTCGCCCGGAGCCAGAGCGTCTCCGAGGAGACCGCCCGGCTGATCGACAGCGAGGTGCGGCGCCTGATCGAGGAGGCCGAGGCGACGGCGCGCAAGGTGCTGACCGACAATCTCGACGAGCTTCACCGCCTTGCCGGCGCACTGCTCGAGTTCGAGACCCTGACCGGCGAGGAATCGAAGAAGGCGATCAAGGGCGAGGATATCGGCCGCGAGGATCCGGGGTCGAGGGCGCCGCTCATCCCGGCCTCGGGAACGTCCATCCCCTCGACCCGCCGCCCGCGCGGCGGCGGCATCGGCGGACCGGCGCCTCAGGGAGCTTAGGGCTCGGGCCGTCATTGCGAGCGAAGCGAAGCAATCCAGGGCGCCAGATGGGCCGCTGGATTGCTTCGTCGCTTCGCTCCTCGCAATGACGGAGCCGCGTTCAACCCGCGTTCAGGCTCGGGGCGCTCCTTGGTGAGACCAGTCGAAGGGGAATATCGTTGAAGATCAAGCTTATTGCCGCCGCCTTGCTGGCGGTCGTCCCGATCGGCGCGGCCCAGGCGATGGACGTCGCCACCTTCCTGGTGAAGGCCGACGCGCTCCAGAAGAAGGGCGTGATGGCGCTGATGTCGAGCGACTACAAGCTTCTAAAGAGCGAGATCGAGAGGAATGGAGCGGCGCTTCGAGCCGAGCGACTCGCCGCCGAGCGCGCCCGCCGCAAGCCCGCTTATTGCCCGCCCGCCAAGCAGAGCCTGACCAGCGGCGAAATCCTGGCCGCCTTCCGATCCATCCCGTCGGCGCAGCGGCCCCGAATCCAGGTGAAGGACGCGCTTCGAGCGCTCATGGCCCGCAAATATCCCTGCCGCGGCTGAAGCCGCCGGCTTTCAGCCGAGCACTCCAAGCGCCAGCAGTCCGGTGAAGAACAGGGCGGCGGCGATGAAGGCGAAGTTGATCAGAACGAAGGTCCGCCACAAGGCGCTCCAGCGCGACAGGGCGTAGGCGCCGCGAAGCTGGCGGTACATGTGGACGGGCGGAACGAAGGTTATCGCCAGAAGCGCGAAGACGTCGGGGACTCCGAGCAATCGAAGGAAGCTGAGCGCGATCACTCCGAGGCTCATGAACGCGATCGAATAGGTGACGAAGACGGTGTGGTCGTACGCCTTGTAGCTCCTGTAGCGGCGCCGGTGCAGGAACAGCAGCCACAGGAACGGGACGGAAATCGGGATCAGCGCCCATGAGAATTTATAGGCATTGGTCTGCAGCTTGTAGGCGAGCAGCGACGGGTTCGCCTTGGCCTTTCGGTAGGATTTGGTGAACCAGTCGTTCAGGGAATCCGCCCCGGCGACGACGGTGAACTCGCCCGAGTCCGCAGCTTCCGCGGCCTTCTTCACCGGACCGGCGACCACCTCCTCCTCGACCCTGGCTTCCTCCGCGTCCCTCTTCTGCTCCTTGTCCATCAGAGCGAGCGCCTGGCCGGCCAATCGCTCCTTGAGCGCGAGCTCCGCTTCCGCCTCACGGATCCGGGCGTCGATTCGGGCGGTGGGCCGCCTTGCAGTCACCAGCTTCGAGCGCTCGGCCCGCAGGCCGTTCAACTCCTGAATGGATTGGCCGCGCTCACGGTCGAATTCGCGCCGAGCGTCGCTGAGCTCCTTAGCCGACGACTGCTCTTTCCTGGACGGGGACCCGTTCCCGACCGGCCCACCGATCGTGGAAAAGACCGCGAACATCAGGAAGACCGAGAAGAGGAACAGCGCCATTGGCGAGACGAAGCTCGCGCGCTGGCCGGCGACGTAGCGGCGGGTCAGCTCGCCGGGCCGCCAGGCGAGCAGCGGCAAGGTGCGCCACAATTTGCCGTCGAAATGGAGGACGCTGTGGGCGAGGTCGTGCCAGAAGGCGGTGAGCGTGCGGTGGACATGGCCCGCCTGCCCGCATCGGTGGCAATGGGGGCCGGCTAGAGCGGTTCCGCAATTGAGGCAGGCCTCCCGGCCCGTCCCCTCCCCCTCTCCGGCGCCGGGCTCGACCGCGCGCGCGGCGAGGCCGCCCGTCACCGCTTCGCCGACGCTCTCCAGACCCCCTGTGATCATCCCCCTTTCATGACCGAGGTGGAGGTGCGCGTCGAGACGCTTTGCTCATCGCCGTAACCTTACCCTGCCGCGGCTTTGGCCGAAGCGCCAAAACGGGACTCCGAGCAGGGCCCGGTCCGTTGACCGCGAAGAGATAATTTGTTTCGCTGGGAAGCGCGCCGGGACTTCAGGTCGGGGCCGCCCGCAAGCAGGCCCCGCCTTCCCCCGTCCGGCGCGAAGGAGGAAGCCATGCCCAAGGACAAGGTCCAGTTCAAAGCCCACGCCCGGGACGACACCGCGGCGGTAACCGAGAACAGCTTCGTCATCATCGACGCCCTCGCCAACGACCGCGGCTCGCCCGTCGGGACGATCTACTCGCTGGACCAGGACGACCCGACCAATCCCAATTCCGCCGAGCAGGTGACCCTGGCCTCGGGCGCGGTCGTCCAGACCAACAGCCGGTA
This sequence comes from Allosphingosinicella sp., assembly GCA_036388065.1. Lineage (GTDB taxonomy): Bacteria > Pseudomonadota > Alphaproteobacteria > Sphingomonadales > Sphingomonadaceae > Allosphingosinicella. The sequence goes on along the minus strand of DASVSP010000063.1, from coordinate 8,199 downwards.
CACCCACGTCGTCTACAAGGCGGGCGATGCCTTCGACTACCTGGCGGAGGGCGAGACGGCCACCGACAGCTTCACCTATACGATCCAGCTCGCCGACGGCAGCTTCAGCACCGCGACCATCGACGTGCTCGTCAACGGCACCAACGACCCGGCGGTGCTTTCAAGCGCCTTCGTCCGACTGACCGAGGGCGATTGCGCGCAGGACATCTCCACCTCCGGCACGCTCACCGTCTCCGACGTGGACGGCCCGGACCTCTTCGTCGCCGGCACTCAGGAAGGCGCCTACGGGACCTTCGCGATCGACGAGAACGGCAACTGGACCTACTCGGCCTCGAGCGCCCATGACGAGTTCCAGGACGGGAAGCGCTATGTCGACGTCTTCTCCCCCGCCAGCGCCGACGGGACGAGCACCTCCGTCGTCATCCTGATCACCGGCACCGGCAACGAGCCCGAGATGATGGCCGGCCCGGCGGACTTCGTCTTCTAGCGGGCGGTCGCCATTGCTTCACCCGTCGTTGCGAGGAGCGAAGCGACGCGGCAATCCAGCGGGCGCTTGCGCCGCACTGGATTGCTTCGCTTCGCCCGCAATGACGGAGTGGAGCGGACACTTGCAGGCCGTCAGGGCAACCCTCGGCCTGAAGGGGTCCGTCACTCCGGCCTCTCGCCCATCCCCGCCGCGAACGCGATCCGCAGGGCCTCGGAAAGGCTGTGCACCCCAAGCTTCTGCATGAGGTTCGCGCGATGGATCTCGACCGTCCGGGGGCTGAGACCAAGGTCGTAGGCGATGGTCTTGTTGGGCAGTCCGTCGGCAAGCCCGACGAGCACGTCCCTCTCGCGCGGAGTCAGCGAGGCGATACGGAGCTCCGCTTCATCCGCCTTCTGCCGATTGCGCTCCTCCTTGCGAAGGCCGGAGAAGCCCTGCTCGAGGGCGGTGAGGAGGACTTCTTTCTCGAAGGGTTTTTCGATGAAGTCCACCGCTCCCGCCTTCATCGCCCTGACGGCGACTCCGATGTCGCCGTGACCGGTCATGATTATCACGGGAAGCGCCACTCCTGCCTCGCGAAGCGCCTGTTGAACCTCGAGTCCGTCCATTCCCGGCATTCGGATGTCGAGGAGGATGCAGCCCGGCTCGAGGCCCCGCGCCTGCCTCAGCAGCTCGATGCCCGAGGCGAAAGGGCGGACCCGATATCCCGAGGTCTTCAGCATGAACCCGGCCGAACGACGGATCGCATCGTCGTCGTCGACGAGGTGGACGAGGGGTTTGTCCTGATCAGTCATCGGCCGCTTGCGTATCCGCCAGTGTGAAGTGGAAGAGCGTACCCCCGCCGGGGCCGGGCTCAAACCCGATTCGGCCGCCATGGGCCTCGATGATCGTCCGGCAGATGGAAAGACCTATTCCCATGCCGCCTTCCTTCGAAGTCACGAACGGCTGGAACAGCTGGGCTGCGACCGCTTCGCCGATTCCGCTTCCCGTGTCCGCCACCGTCACCCGGATCCAGCCGTCCGGCGCCTTGCAGGTGGAAATATGGAGCAGGCGCAAGGCGCTTCCGGCCATGGCATCGATCGCGTTCCGGATCAGGTTGACCAGAACCTGCTGGATCTGGATCCGGTCGACGAGGACGGAGTTCGCCGCGGGGTCGAGATCGACCTGGACCTCGATCCCGTGCTCGCGCGAGCCGACCAGGGCCAAAGCGTTGGCCTCGTTGATGAGCCGGGGCAGGTTCTCGACCTGGCGCTCGGTGTGGCCGTGGGTGATGAAATCGCGAAGGCGCCTGACGATCTGGCCGGCCCGAACCGACTGCCGGGCGGCGTCGTCGAGGGCTTCACGCAGAGTCTCGACGGTTTCGGGGTCGAGCGGCCCGGCGAGCAGGTCGCGCGCCGTCTCGCAATAATTGGCGACGGCGGTGAGCGGCTGGTTCAGCTCGTGCGCCAGGGCCGATGCGAGAGTCCCGACTTCGCTGACCCGGCCGACATGGGCGAGCTCCGACTGGAGATCCTGCATTCGAAGCTCGGTCTGCTGCCGCTCGGTCAGGTCCCTGATGAAGCCGGTGAAGACCCGCCTCCCCTCGATCCACGCCTCGCCGACGGCGAGCTCGATCGGGAAGGTATTGCCGTCACGGTGGCGCGCCGTCGTCACCCGGCCGACCCCGATGATCTTGCGCTCCCCCGTCGCCCGATAGCGGCTCAGATAATCGTCGTGCCGCTCGCGGTCGGGAGAAGGCATGAGCAGGCTCACGTTCCGATCGACGACCTCGGGTTCCGCGAAGCCGAACATCTTCTCGGCGGCCGCGCTGAACGACAGGATCCGGCCGGTCTCGTCGATGACGACCATGGCGTCGGGCACGGTGGCGAGGATCGAGCGAAGGTGCGACTCGCTTTCCGGGGCGCCGCCGCCCGGATCGCGGCCGCCCGCCTCGTCGTCTCTCGAACCCATCCGATTCTCCTAGACGGCCAATTCCAGAAAGACAGCCACGCATGCACTAGGGGATTTCCCTTAGGTACAAGACCGGAATTTCAGGCGCCCGGCATTGGGCTATCTCCATCCGGCACTCAGCCTTGGGGAGGACCAAATGCGTTACCAGCCGATCGAAACGAAGACCGCAGGCCCGGACGCCCCCGTCGCGGCGGTGTGGCCCTCCTTCGACGAGGCCCTGCTCGCCCGCCAGCCGCTCGAGCCGCAGCGGGTTGGGCTCGACCCGGCGCGCCCCTTCCGGCCCGCCGCGGCGGCGCCGGACGTGCCCGCAGCCGTGGGCCGGCTCATCGTCGCCCCCTATGTCGCTCTGCTCGGCGTCTTCTTCGCTTTGTTCGCCGGCTCGCCGCTGGCCTTCTTCTCGATCGTGGTCTGCTCGGTTTTCGTCGGGATGTATTTCGCCGTTCCGCGGATTTTCTTCGCGGTCGAAGCGGATCGGGCGCGTCGGCCCACCCTGTCGCAGTTCCTGCACGGCGGCCTTCAGACCCTGACCGGACGGACCGGCGGCACGGACGCCCTGATCCAGATGCTGATCGTTCCGGTGCTCGTGACTTTCGGCCTGGCGGCGATGGGGATCATCGGCAAGATCTTCATCGGCTGACCGGCCTGCGGGGCGCGCGGCGAAGCTTCCCGCCGATGCGCCCCGCTCCAATCGAGAGGCCCGAAATGAACGTGCAGACCAGGGGCGAGCGGATGCTCGCGCTTCGCCGGGCCAGGACCGCCGCGTCGCCGGCTTTCCTTCGCGGCGGCTTCCGGCCCTTCTTTTTCGGAGCGGCGGCCTGGGCGGTCGTCGCGCTCGTCCTCTGGCTGGCGGCGCTGGCCGGCGGAGCGGCCCTTCCAACCCTGTTCGAGCCCCTCGCCTGGCATCGCCACGAGATGCTGTTCGGTTTCGTCGGGGCCGCCGTCGCCGGCTTCCTTCTCACCGCCATTCCCAACTGGACCGGACGGCTCCCCATCGCCGGACCCCCGCTCGCATGCCTGTTCGGCCTGTGGCTCGCGGCCCGCCTCGCCCTCCTCTTCTCGGCCTGGGTTGGAGCGCTCCCGGCGGCGATGCTCGACGTCGGCTTCTTCCTCCTGCTCGCCGCTCTCGCCGGGCGCGAGGTGCTCGCGGCAAAGAACCGCAACCTTCCGATCGTCGGCTTGCTCCTGCTGTTCGCCGCCGCGAACGCGGCCGACCATGCCGCGGCGGCCGGCTTCCTGCCGGATCCGGAGATCGGCTGGCGGGCCGCAATCGCCCTCGTCGTGCTTCTGATCTCTTTGATCGGAGGCCGGATCATTCCCTCCTTCACTCGCAACTGGCTCGCCAAACGCAAGCCGGCGGAGCGGCTCCCCACCCAGCCCGGCCGCTTCGACAGGGCGGTCGTCGGCGGCACCGCCCTGGCGCTGCTCGCCTGGCTCGTCGCGCCCGAAGCGCCCGCGACCGCACTCATCCTCCTGGGTGCGGGCTTCGCCCAGGCGGTTCGCCTGGCGCGCTGGCGCGGGTTCCGGACCCTGGCCGATCCGCTCGTCTTCATCCTCCATGCCGGCTACTTCTGGGTGCCGATCGGCCTGCTCCTTCTCGGTGCGAGCGGCCTCGGGACCGCGATACCCCGATCCGCGGCGGTCCATGCCCTGACCGCCGGAGCGATGGGCACGATGATCCTTGCAGTGATGACCCGGGCGACTCTCGGCCACACCGGACGCGACCTGAAGGCCGGCCGAGCGACCGTCGCCCTCTACGGGCTGGCGACCTTCGGCGCCGGGCTCCGGGTGGCGGCTCCGCTTGGCGCGATCGACTATCCGCTCGCGATGAAGCTTTCCGCCTCGGCCTGGGCCGGGGCCTTGCTCCTGTTCCTCTTCGTCTACGGACCGATGCTGTTCCAGCCGAGGACCGGCGAAGCGGCCCGCTAGGCTGCATCGACATTCAACTTGGCGCTGGTGCCACAAATCCCCTCTCCCGCTTTTCGCGGGAGAGGAGGGGCCCAAGCGAAGCTTGGGAGGTGAGGGTCTTTTCCGCGGACTCGGCAAGACCCTCACCTCCCACCGCTTCGCGGCGGGCCCCTCCTCTCCCGTAAGGACGGGAGAGGGGAGGAAGACGGGCCGCGCCTGATGAGATCGAGGCTTCTGTTCCGATTCCAGCTGAACAGGGCCGACCCTAGGCGGGAACGTAGGCCAGCCTGATCGCGTCCTCGCCGATCCGCTCGCTGGACACCAGCCGGAGCGGCGGCCGGGGTCCGGCGAAATAGGGCTTGCCGCGGCCGAGCACCACGGGGTGGAGGTATTGGCGCACCCAAGAGGATTCGAACCTCTGGCCTCTGCCTTCGGAGGGCAGCGCTCTATCCAGCTGAGCTATGGGTGCGTGAAGGGCGGCGCTTAGCAAAGGGGCGCGGCCGCCGCCAGTGCTTTAGCGGGCCGCCGTCTCGATCCTCTGGAAGGGCCCGAGGGCGCAGGTCGGGCCGCTTCCACCGCCGGCCCGGTTGACGGTGATGAGATCGACCGAGCAGAGCCGGCCGGTCGACGTTCGGTAGGTGAAGCTCTCATCGAAGCCGAGGCCGGAGCATTCGTGGCGAAGCCGGTTCCTGTAGACTTCGCGGCCGCGCATGAAGAAGTCGACCGTACGGTCGTCGCGCACCCGGGTATGGCCGATCCTCGAAACCTCGATGCAGTCGACCGGCTCGCCGACCTCCCTTGCTTCTGCGAGCGCCCGCCGGTCGGCTTCCTGCCCCGGCGTGGGCCCCTGCGCGCATCCCGCCAAAAAGCCCGCGGCCGCCAGGCCCGTCAGCAACGCCTTCATCACCTTCTCCTCGCCGGCTTCAACGCACCAGCGCCCGCTTCGCTTCCCGGAGCCGGCGTCTTGGGCTCGAATCGGCAAAGGTCGGCGATGACGCAGCGCCAGCATTCCGGCTTCCTCGCCTTGCAGACGTAGCGGCCGTGGAGGATGAGCAGGTGGTGCGCGTCCCGGCGGTAAGGCGGCGGAGTCGCGGCATCGAGCCCGCGCTCGACCTCGATCACGTCCTTGCCGGGGGCTAGGCCGGTCCGGTTCGACACCCTGAAGACGTGGGTGTCGACCGCGAAGGTCTCGGCGCCGAACGCGCAGTTCATGACGACGTTGGCGGTCTTGCGCCCGACTCCCGGAAGGGCCTGGAGCGCCTCGAAATCCGCCGGCACCTCGCCGCCGTGGCGTTCGATCAGCGCGTGGGAGAGGGCGATGACGTTCTTCGCCTTGGTGTTGAAGAGGCCGATCGTCCTGATCTGTTCCTTCAGCCCTTCCTCGCCCAGCGCCACCATCGCCTGCGGACTGCTCACCTTTGCGAAGAGGTCTCGGGTGGCGAGATTGACGCTTGCGTCCGTCGCCTGCGCGGAAAGGACGACCGCGACCAGCAACGTATAATTATTCACGAATTCGAGCTCCGTCTCCGGGCTCGGCGTGCGGTCATGCAGCCGTCTGTATATTTCTGCGATTTCGGCGGGGCTCACTTGAGCCCCAGCACATCCGCCATCGAGTAGCGGCCGGCGGGCTTACCGACGAGCCACAAGGCGGCCTCGATCGCCCCGCGGGCGAAGATCGCCCGGCTCTCCGCGCGGTGGCCGAGCTCGATTCGCTCGCCCTCGGCCGCGAAGATGGCGAGATGCTCGCCGGCGACCGATCCGCCGCGAAGCGAGGCGAAGCCGATCCGCCCCGGCTCGCGCGGCCCGGTGATCCCGTCGCGGCCGCGCTCGGCGACCGAGTCGAGCCCGACCCCCCGCCCTTCGGCGGCCGCGCGGCCCAGCATCAGCGCGGTCCCCGACGGAGCGTCCGCCTTCATCCGGTGGTGCATCTCGACGATCTCGAGGTCCCAATCCTCGCCCAGCCGAGCCGCCGTCTCGCGCACCAGGTGGGCGAGCAGATTGACCCCGAGCGAAGTGTTGGCCGCCTGGATGACGGCGATCTCGGCCGAGGCCTCGTCGATCAAGCGGTCATGGTCAGGCTCGAGACCGGTGGTGCCGATCAGGATCGGCCTGCCGGCCCGCCGCGCCTGCTCGAGATGCGCCTCGACCGCCTCGGGCGCCGAGAAATCGACGAAGGCATCGGCATCGTGCTCGACGATCCGGACGTCGCCGCGAAGCGGCGCCGCCTCCGCGATCGCCCGCCCCATCCGCCCCCCGGCGCCGAAGATGGAAATGCTGGTCACGGCCCTTCCATGCGGGAGCCGTCCGGAGAGCGCAACCGCCCGCTAGGCGCTCGGCCAATCCCGTGCGTTCCGAAGGCGGATGCCGCTGGCCGACATCGAACTTTTCCAGACCTCGGCAAGCGGAACCAGCGACGGCACGATCTCGATCTCGACGTCGCAAGCCGTGAGGCGCGATGGAAGGCTCCGGACGGTCTCCACCGTCAGCGGCTCGACCGCGACCCGCGAGACATGCATTCCCGCATCGTTCAGCGGCTCGAACGTGCCGTGGGGCAATTCGTAGCGACAAAGCGACGAAGTGCTCAGCCTATCCCACCACGCCGCTTCGACGTGGGCGATCATGCGCGAGGAGCGGCCGCCCCACCACTTGGCGCGATCCTGGGCGGTTGTCTGGGGCCCCGGCCAGATGAGGATTCGCGGACAGTCCCGCGGAAACAGATAGAGCGGCTGATGCCAGTCGTCGATGGCCCAGACCAACGGCCCGTTGAGCCATTCCATCCCGGGCGCCCTTGGCGACGGCACGCGGACCGGCCGCGGCTCGAAAACCGCGATGGAGGGGTCTTCGCTGAAGTGAAACAGCCGCATGACTTCGGACATCTACCTCCGGCGCATTTCGAAGGGAATGTCCGCCTTCCACCCGTTGCGGACACGCTTGCGTAACGAACGGCGATACCCCAGGCAGGAAGCATTGCGCCGCGCGCTGGAGCGTGGCCGGGTTCCCCGGGAGAATGACGATGCGGATTTCGATGAGCCTGGCCGCCATGGGCGCGATCGCCTTGCTGTCAGCATGCGATTCGGACGGCGCCGGCAACCATTCCGCCAATTCCACCAATTCCACCACGTCGGCGGCTCCCGCTGGAAACACCTTGGTGGCGACGCCTGCGCCGGCGCCGAATTCGCAGGCGAATGCGGATTCGAACGGCGCTACCGCCAGCCCGGCCAGAGTGTTGCGGACCGAGACTCTGTCGGGCACCTTCATCGGCTGGGAAATGGGCGATTATCTGTGGGCGAAGGTCGCGGTTCCGGGTTCTCCCCAAATCAATGCAATGGTCGACGAGCCTGAGCCCACCGGCTTTTTCCTGGCTGCGAATGTCGGCCGGCCGGTGACGGTCGAGGTTCAGACCGCGATGATGGATATTCCGGAAGCCGGCGGCGAGGAGGAGGTGACTCGGATCAGCGCTGCCCGCAACGCCGCGGGCACGGCGGAATCATGGTGGCGGTCGCTGTCTGCCGCGGACCGTGCCGCAGCCGAGCGACGCTTCCAAGGCGCGCTGAATTCAGGCGGCGGCAATTGAAAGTAACCTGACCGGCAATGGGTGAATTCAAGCTCGTGATGGCACGGTGGACGAGATCGCCGAGGATGACCGCACCACTGGGCCCGAATCGACATTCAGAGGGCTTATTCGAACATTCATCCCTCTCCCCGGCGGGGAGCGGGTTGGGAGAGGGGGTTCGGCGCAAGCGCCTATTCTCGGCGGCCGAGCCCCCTCACCCCGGCCCTCTCCCCGCTGGGGAGAGGGGGATTGAAGCGACGCCACTGAATGTCGAGACAGCCTGGTTTTGAGCCTCCCGCAGCACTTC
>DASVSP010000062.1:0-68051 GCA_036388065.1 Allosphingosinicella sp. | reverse complement strand
AAGCCCGGCCGCCTTTGGGGCGGCCGGGCTTCTTTCGCCCCTCGGCAAAGGGTGCTTACTGGATCGGCTGCAGGTTCACCGCCGCGGTCTTGCCGCGCCGGTCGACCTCGAGCTCGAACTCGACCCGGTCGCCCTCGTTGAGGCTGACCATTCCGGCCCGTTCGACTGCCGAGATGTGGACGAAGGCGTCCGGCTGTCCGTCGTCGCGGCTGATGAAGCCGAAGCCCTTCATCGCGTTGAAGAACTTTACCGTGCCCTGCGCCTTTTCGCCGGTCAGCTGCCGCTGGGGGCCGCCGCCGCCGCCGGCCGGGGCGCCATAGCCGCCGCCGCGCGGACCGTCGCGATCTTCGCGCGGGGCCCGTTCCTGGACCGCCATCGGCTCGCCTTCGATCTTGAGATCGGTCGCCGAGACCCGGCCGCCGCGATCGACGAGCGTGAATTCGAGCGGCTGACCGTCGGCGAGGCCGGTGAGCCCCGCTTGCTCGACCGCGGAGATGTGAACGAACACATCCTCGCCGCCGTCGTCGCGGACCACGAAGCCGAAGCCCTTCTGGGCGTTGAAGAATTTGACGACGCCTTTGCCCTGGCCAACGACCTGGGGGGGCATTCCGCCGCCACCGCCGCCGCCGCCGCCGCGAAAGCCGCCGCCACCGCTGCCGCCGCCGCCGAAGCCGCCACCGCCGCCGCCGCGGAACCCGCCGCCACCGCCGCCGCCATAGCCGCCACCGCCGCCGCCGCCGAATCGGTCGCCGCCGCCGCCGCCGCCGCGGTAGCCGCCACCGCCGCCGGACCCGCCGCCGCCGAAGCCGCCGCCGCCGCGCTCTTCAAATCCGCTGAAATTCTCGTCGCCAAATCCGTCGCGCTTGTCTCTGCCGCGCCCGCCGCGCTCACCGCGGCGCCCTCTGTCGAAACCCATGCCCGTCTATACTTTCCGCGCCCCTGCCTTGATCTGCAAACCACCGCGCGGGGCTGTCGCGCCAACGGTCTCGTGTGCCCCCGAAAATGGCACACCGCCGACTCATATAACTCAAATTATTCCCAGCCGCGAGTGCTTTTCCACAGCCGCTTCCAGGCGCCCGTCAATGCTTGCCCGCGACCTTGTGATGGACGAGGACGATGAGGGCCCCGAGGGCCAGTCCGATGAGGCCGGAACCCGCCGCTCCGACCGCCCATTCGATCGCTCCCGCGATGGCCGGGACGGCGTGGCCGGCCGCGGCTCCGGAATCGTGGATCAGATGGGCGGGGCCGCCGAATCCGAAGACTTCCAGCCCGTGGACGATGATCTGGCCCCCGACCCAGATCATCGCCGCGATCCCGATCGTGGACAAAGCGGACATCACCTTCGGCATGGCGAGGACGAGGCCCCGGCCGAGCGCCCGAGTGGCCCGGTTGCGCCGCTCGGCGAGGTGAAGGCCGATATCGTCCATCTTCACGATCAGTCCGACCAGGCCGTAGACCCCGATCGTGATCGCGATCGCGACCACCGCCAGGATGACCGCCCGGGTCCAGAACGGCTCGGACGCCACTTCGGCGAGCGCGATGGCCATGATCTCGGCCGACAGGATGAAATCCGTCCGAACCGCTCCGCTCACCATCTTCTGCTCATGCTCCGCGCTGCTCAGCTCGGCGGCGTCCTCGGCCAGGCTGTGCTTCGGCTCGGACACGGCCTCCCAGACCTTCTCGGCCCCCTCGAAGCAGAGATAGGCGGCCCCGAGCATGAGCAGCGGGGTGATGGCCCAGGGCAGGAGCGCGCTCAGCGCAAGCGCCGCCGGGAGCAGGATCAGGAGCTTGTTCTTGAGCGACCCCTTGGCGATCCGGGCGATGATCGGAAGCTCGCGGTCGGGCGTGAATCCGGTGACGTAGCGCGGAGTGACCGCCGTATCGTCGATCACCACCCCCGCCGCTTTCGCTCCGGCGCGGCCGGCGGCGGCGCCGACATCGTCGATCGAGGCCGCGGCCAGCTTGGCGATGGCGGCGACGTCGTCGAGCAGTGCGGCGAGACCGGACGGCATGGGGGACTTGGCTCCTGGTGGTTCGCGCTCCTGTGGCGGGGACGGCGCTGTGGATCAAGTGTGCCATCGTCATCCCGGCGGAAGCCGGGACCTCGGGGAGACCCGCCGAGCCTTCTCGACACGAGGTCCCGGCTTTCGCCGGGATGACGACGCCAGGCCACGACGGTCGTTGAGCGTCAGGTCGCTTCGGCCTATGCGAGGGCCATGACAGTGCATTTCCATGAAGAAGACCTCCCCGAAGGCGTTCTCGCTCCCGGCCCGGTCGCGGTCGACACCGAGGCGATGGGGTTGCTTCCCGGCCGGGACCGGCTCTGCCTCGTCCAGATCTCGGACGGCCGGGGCGACGAGCATCTCGTCCGATTCAACCCGGGCAGCGACTATTCGGCGCCCGTCCTCAAGGCCGTGCTCGCCGACCCGGAGCGGCTCAAGCTCTACCATTTCGCGCGCTTCGACCTCGCTATCATGCAGGCCTATCTCGGGGTGATGGCGGGCCCAGTCTACTGCACGAAGACGGCGTCGCGCCTGATCCGGACCTATACCGACCGGCACGGCCTCAAGGAGCTGATCAAGGAGCTTCTCCAGATCGACATCTCCAAGCAGCAGCAGACGTCCGACTGGGGCGCGCCCGAGCTTTCGGACGCCCAGAAGGATTATGCCGCGTCCGACGTCCGCTACCTCCACCAGATGAAGGAGAAGCTCGACGAGCGGCTCGAGCGCGAGGGCCGGACGAAGCTTGCCCGGGCCTGCTTCGACTTCCTTCCCCACCGCGCCCTTCTCGACCTTGCCGGCTGGGCGGAGGTCGACATCTTCGCCCATGTCTGATCTCGCCGAAGACCCGCGGAAGGCGAAGCGCGGCTGGGCGGCGCCCGGAGGGCTTCACGACTGGCTGATGCGGTTCCTCAAGATCGCGCTCCCGGCCGGGGTCGGGCTCCTCCTCGCCTATCTCCTGCTCTCCCCGCTTTCCAAGGAGAAGGAGATCAGCTTCCTTCTCGACAAGAACAAGGTCGACACCGCGCGCGAGCGGCTGAAGACCCAGAAGGCCGAATATCGCGGCCTCGACGACAAGGGCCGGCCCTTCTCGATCCAGGCGGCGCAGGCGGTGCAGGCCAGGTCGAGCGATCCGGTGATCGACATCGGCGGAATGGCGGCCCGGATCCAGCTCGAGGACGGGCCGGCGACGATCACCGCCGACAAGGCGCGCTACAACATGGACACCCAGAAAGTCGACGTGCTCGGCCCGATCCTGTTCACGGCCAGGGACGGCTACCGGCTGGAGACGAGGGACGTCGCGCTTGACCTGAACAAGAATACCGCCGTCAGCGGCGGTGGAGTCGAGGGACAGATGCGGCTCGGGAAATTCACGGCGGAGAGCATGTCGGTCAATCTGCCCGAGCGCCGAGTCGTTCTGCAAGGGCGCGTGCGCTTGCATATGAACCAAGGGGCGCTCAAATGAGCCGCATGAAGCGCCTCGTCCCCGCCCTGCTGCTCGCCGGCCTTGCCGTTGGCCCGGCCGCGAGCCAGACCTCGGCCCTGAAGGGCCACAACAGCAATGCACCGGTCGACTGGTCGGCGGACCGGATCGAGGTTCAGGACCGCTCGAACCGGGTGATCCTTTCCGGCAGCGTCGTCGCCAGGCAAGGTGAGCTTACCCTGAGCGCGGGCCGGATCACCGTGGCCTATTCCAGCACGGGCGGGATCGACATCCACCGCATGGACGCTTCGGGCGGAGTTACGGTGCGAAGCCCGTCGGAGACGGCCAAGGGCCAGTTCGGGGTCTACGATCTCGACCGTAAGATCATCACCCTGATCGGAGGGGTCAGCCTCGTCCAGAAGGACGCCAACGTGAACGGCGGGCGGCTGACCATCGACCTGGACACCGGCCGCGCCGTCATGGACGGCGGCGGGCCTCCGGGGACGACCAGGCAAGGCGGCCGGGTGACGGGAAGGTTCACGGTTCCTCAGCGGAACTGAAGGTAGATGCGTGGAGCGTCGTCTCCGAGGAACTTCGCGAAGACCGACGCTCCGAGTTCTAAAATGTGCCCTGTTAGCATTGAGTGCTGCCGACTGGACAAAACACGCAATGGACGCGCCCATCTGCGTCGATGTGACAGTTGGGAGGAAGAGTTTGTGCGTTTGCGATTGCTGACGGGACCACGGCGCTAAGAGCGGATAGGCCAAGTCCAATGGTTAGTAACTTTCTACGCATTTTCGTGCTCCTAAGTGGTTCGCAACTCTGATAAACTAAATGATTGATCCGCGCTTCACCAACCGATCACCTCCATTTCGGATGTCGAATACTGCCGAAACGGAGATGCCGCAGCAGTCGGGTCACCAGGCGCGGGCGACGGGCCCCGCCCGTCATGCTGGACTTGTTTCAGCATCCAGAGTCGAGCCGCCGAGTGGGCGGAGAGCTGGACCCTGAAACAAGTTCAGGTGACGGCTGAGGGGATGCCCCGCCTTACCATCTAAAGCCCGACGCCCCTTTTTTCATTCATGCACGAAGCCTGCCAGTTTACCCGCCAACCGGCATGGCTTAAGCCTTCGCCGGAGATGAACGAAGCCGCCGCCCTTCCCCGCGCTGAAGCCGCCGAGGTGTTCGCCGAGCTGGGCCGCGGGCTTTCCGTCGTCAGCCTCGCCAAATCCTACGACCGCAAGCGGGTTCTCAAGGACGTCTCGCTCCACGTCGACCGGGGCGAGGTGGTCGGGCTTCTCGGCCCGAACGGCGCCGGCAAGACGACCTGCTTCTATTCGGTGATGGGCCTGGTGAAGCCGGACAGCGGCCGGATCCTCCTCGACGGCCAGGACATTACGGGCCTGCCCATGTACCGCCGGGCCGTGCTCGGGCTCGGCTATCTCCCCCAGGAGACGTCGATCTTCCGAGGGCTCACCGTCGCCCAGAACATCTCGGCGGTGCTCGAGGTCTCCGAGCGCAACAAGACGGTTCGCCGCGAGCGGCTCGAGCAGCTGCTCGGCGAGTTCCACATCGAGCATCTGCGCAATGCGCCGGCAATGGCGCTGTCGGGCGGCGAGCGGAGGCGCTGCGAGATCGCCCGGGCGCTTGCCGCCACCCCGTCGATCATGCTCCTCGACGAGCCCTTCGCCGGGATCGACCCGATCTCCATCTCCGACATCCGCGATCTCGTCATCGAGCTGAAGAAGCGCGACATCGGGGTCCTCATCACCGACCATAACGTCCGCGAGACCCTCGACATCGTCGACCGCGCCTGCATCATCTACGACGGCCAGGTCCTGTTCGCCGGGAGCCCCGAAGAGCTGGTCGCCGACCCCGACGTTCGCCGACTCTACCTCGGCGAGAGCTTCGAGCTGTAGCGATGCCGCTGAACCCCGTCATTGCGAGGAGCGCAGCGACGAAGCAAGCTATGCGCCTCCACCCGTGCCGACTGGATTGCTTCGCTTCGCTCGCAATGACGGCAAGAGGGAGGCGCTCATGAGCATCGGCCCCCGCCTCGACCTTCGCCAGAGCCAGTCGCTGGTGATGACTCCGCAGCTCCAGCAGGCGATCCGGCTTCTGGCCCTGTCCAATCTGGAGGTCGAAAGCTTCATCGCCGAGGAGATCGAGCGCAATCCGCTGCTCGAAGCGGGAACCTCCGAGGAGGGGGCGCCCGCCGAGGCCGCGCCCGAGGCTGCCGAAGGACCGGCCTCGGCCGACGATTTCGGCTCCGGCGAGGCGCCGCTCGACCTCGACGTCAACGACGAGAATCTGCACCAGGACAGCGCCGCCGACCGCGCCCTCGACGGAGGCCGTGGAATGGAGGGGCTGTCCGGCGGCGGCGGCGGCGGGTTCGAGGGCGAAGGCCCGGATTTCGACAGCTTCGCGTCCGACGACGTGACCCTTCACGGGCATCTCCTCGCCCAGGCCGGCGAGCGATTGTCCGGCGCGGACCTCGTCGTCGCGGGCCAGATCATCGAGCAGGTCGACGAGACCGGCTACCTCCTCGCCTCGACCCTCGACCTGGCCTCGCGGCTCGGGGTGTCCCCGGCCGAAGTCGAGCGTATCCTCGCGATCGTCCAGAGCTTCGACCCGACCGGAGTGGCCGCCCGAAGCCTGGCGGAATGCCTCGCCCTGCAGGCCAAGGAGGCAGACCGCTACGATCCCGCCATGGCACGGCTGATCGACAATCTCGACTATCTCGCCAAGGGCAATTTCTCCGCCCTCAAGCGGATCTGCGGGGTCGACGACGAGGATCTCGGCGACATGATCCGCGAGCTTCGCGCCTACGATCCCAAGCCCGGCTGCCGGTTCGCCGGCAACGACCGGATCGAGGCGGCGGTGCCCGACGTGTTCGTCGCCCGCCGCGGCTTCGGTTGGGCGATCGAGCTGAACTCCGCGACCCTGCCCCGGCTTCTCGTCAACCGCCGCTATTATGCCGAGCTGACCGGCGGCGCGGACCGCCGCTCCAAGGCCTGGCTGAGCGAGTGCCTGGCAAGCGCAAACTGGCTGACCAAGGCGCTCGACCAGCGCGCCCGGACCATCGTCAGGGTGTGCAGCGAGATCGTGAAGCGGCAGGACGGCTTCTTCCGCCACGGGGTCGCACAGCTCAAGCCGCTCACCCTGAGGCAGGTCGCCGAGGCGATCGGGATGCACGAATCGACGGTGAGCCGGGTCACCTCGAACAAATATCTCGCCTGCGACCGCGGCCTCTACGAGCTCAAATATTTCTTCACCAGCGGCATCCAGTCCAACGACGGCGGCGACGCCGTCTCGGCGGAGGCGGTGAAGAGCCACATCAGGACCCTGATCGCCGCCGAGGAGCCCAGAGCCATCCTTTCCGACGACCAGCTTGTCGAGCTTCTCCGTGCCAAGGGCTTCGACATCGCCCGCCGAACCGTCGCCAAATATCGCGAGGCGATCGGCCTCGGCTCCTCCGTCCAGCGCCGGCGGCAAAAGGCGATGGAGGGACGGGCGGCGTAGGGGGGAATTTTTCTGCAGCGTCGAGGGTCTGATTTGTCGTCATCCGGCATGACGAACGAAGCCGCCTGATCCCACAGGCGCAGGCTTGCACGGCCGCGCCGGAGTTGCTTCCGCCGTCCGACGCGGATATCACGCCCCCGCCGCACCGCGGCCCACCCGAAACCTCCCGAGGCCGCAGCCCTTTGACCGCAGTGCATCCCCGAATCCTCGTCCTCGCCGGGCGCCGTTCGGCGGCGCTGGACCCGCTGGCGGCCAAAATGGGGGTCACCCACAAGGCGCTGGTTCCGGTCGCCGGCGAGGCGATGGTCGACCGGGTCCTCAGGATCGCGGCGGAGGCCTTCCCGGACTCCCCCCTCTTCGTCTCGGTCGAGGATTTCGAGATCATCGCCGCCGAGCCGACCGTCGCCCGGCTCCACCGCGAGGGCCGGCTGACGGCGGTGGAAGCCGAGCATCACATCGTCGACAGCGTCGTCGAGGCGAGCCGGACGACCGGATTCCCGCTCATCCTGTGCACCGCGGACAATGTGCTGATGAGCGTCGACGGCTTCCGCGCCATCGCCCGGGCGGGCTCCGAGCCCGGAGTCGACGGAGTCGTCATGATGGCGGAGAAGCGCGATATCCTGGCGGCCCATCCCGACGGGCAACGCCGCTTCTACGGCTTTCGCGGGGGCGCCTATTCCAACTGCAACCTGTTCTGGCTGACCGACGCCCGAGCCTTCAAGGCGATCGAGAGCTTCCGCTACGGCGGCCAGTTCGCCAAGCGCAAGCGCGACGCGGTCCGGGCGCTGGGGCTGACCGCCTTGTTCCTCTACGCGTCGGGGCTGGTGACCCTGCACGGAATGTTCCGCCACTTCTCCCGCCGCTTCGGAGTAACCATCCAAGCCCTGGTGGCGAAGGACGGCCGACTCGCCATCGACGTGGACAACGAGCGAACCCACCGGGTCGCTGAAGAGATCATCGCGAGGGCCTGACGGAGAGTGGAAACCCTCGCCTCCTCCGCCCGTTCTCCCGTCGAAGGAGAACCACGATGACGGACCACAAGAAGAAGGGCGACTTCAACAAGGGCGGCAAGGACGACGTCGGCGGCAACAAGAAGCAGCGCGAGAACCGCAACGAGGACAGCCGCACCGGCGGCCAGAACAGCGGTTCGGGCGGAAGGGACTGACAGAAAAATCCTCCCCGGCATTTGCCGGGGAGGGGGACCACCCGAAGGGTGGTGGAGGGGTTCTCCGCCGAGGACTCGGGAGGACCCTTTGGGAGCCTCTGCTTCCTGCGCAAAGAACCCCTCCACCGTCCTTCGGACGGTCCCCCTCCCCGCGAAAGCGCGGGGAGGATTTAAAAGGCCCCGGCGGGGGGATGAACCGCCGGGGCCGAGTCTCCCGAGGGGCGGGGGAGACTTTAAGGGTCGGCTTAGAACTTAACTCCGACGCCGATCAGCGCCTGGTGCCGGGTCACGTCGGCCTCGTAGTTCGAGTAGCGATACTCGACCTTGCCGTACATGCGCTTGCCGAAGTCGTGCTGGTAGCCGGCGCCGAGGCGGAAGCCGTCGAGGTTGCGGCCGTCCCGGGTCGTCACGTTCGCCGGGGTCGTGTAGTCGAAGCGGAAGCGGGCGTTGGTGTAGCCGGCCAGCGCGTAGAGCGTGCCTCGGTCCGACACCTTGTAGCCCAGGCGGACCGCCGCGGCGAGGTCGCGGCCGGCGTCGAGGCAGGCCCGGTCGCCGGCGAGAATGACGCTGCTCTCGCACTCTTCCATCGAGCTGAGGTCGGCGCTGAGGTCGACTCCGAGCTCGACCTTCGGGGCGATCCGGAAGTCGTAGCCGGCGCCGATGCCGTAGACGATTCCGCTGTCGCTGTCGTTGTTGTTGATCCCGGGACCGTCGGCGCGGACATGGTCCCAGCCGCCATGGATCTCGGCGCGGAAACCTTCGGCGGCGGCCGGGGTGGCGGCGGCGGCGAGGACGGCCACGGAGGCCAACGCATACAAAGTGGTCTTCATTTCATTCTACTCCCTGACCGCTCCGGCGACGGCCGGGCGGAGATTTTCGTTGATCGGTTGCTGTTGTTTTGTGCGGACCGGGGTGCCGGCCCGCTCGCCTTCACCATCCCGCTCGGGACGAGGAGGGCGCAGCCGGGGAAGACGGCGCCAGGCAGGATGAGGAAAACCTCGTCTCACGGTACAAATACACAAACCGTCTCCTGCCTGGCCCAGCCTCCCCGGCTGGTGACCCCCTTTTGACGGCAGGCTGTCACAGCAAAATGGCGCGCCAAGTTGAACTTGGTTTCAATTGTTACAGGGGGGCAAGGGGTCGATCCGCGCACGGAGATGCCGCTTCGACCCGATCGTCGAACGCCAGTTCAGGCGGCGGTTTTTACGAACCGTTGCGAACGGGCCGTTAGAGACGGGCCACCGCTTCGAGCCATTTGCGCTCCGGGCGCGGTTCGACGAGACTGGAACGGGTCCTGCTCGGGCGATAAAATCACTGCGAGGATCGGAGAGACGGATGAACTGGATCAGAGCAGCGTTGATGATGGGCGACGCCCTGACGCTGCAGTCCCCGGCCGCTGCGCAGACGCAGGCGCAGCAGGACAGGCTTGACCGAGTTGCTCAGTTCGTCGTGACCGCTCCCATGTGCGAGCGTTTGGGCATGAAGATCGACCCGGTGATGCCGGAGAAGGTGGAGTCCGCCCTGGCCGAGGAAACCGCATCCTGGCGGGTCGACGCTGCCACGGTGGATCGATTAAAGCGTGAGGCCGTCTCCCGGCAGCTCCTCGTGATCCGCACGGATCTCGAAGCAGCGTCGAGCTCAGCGAAGACGGAGGCTCAGCTACGCAACCTGCGCACCGTCCTGCTCGGTTACGGTCGCACCTGCATTGCGGCCTCGAGCGACCCGATCTTCGCCAAGCTTATAATGCTTCCACCAGGCTATGATATGGAATCCGCGGTCACCGCCGCGAGCGATGCAATGCTGGAGCGAGGCGGTTTGGCCAGCTGGCAGAGTCCCCGGATACAAGCGAGAGGCGACCTGATGATGCTCGCCGGCACTTGCAGGGCGAAGATCGGACCGGCGCGCTCCGACGCACTGGCGAAGGAATTCGGGCAGTCCGATGATCCTCGTGTCCGCGACCATTACCGCCGGTCGTTCGACGAAGGTCTGGCCGATCCGACCATTGTCTCCACGCTCGCCGGCTGCAACCGTGCAATCCAGCAGATGAGGATCAAGGCACGCTAGACCGGTGCCCAACCGGAACTGGAAGACCGGGACAGTTTATATTTTCCGCGCGAGCCGGAGGCCGCACCGGCCGGCGCGTACGAAAAATGTATGCTGTCTCCATTTTCTTCCGGTCGATGCGGCATGGTCCGCCGTAGTCCTTCGAACCATGGCGTTCCGGACCGTCGGGCAAGACCTTGGCGGTCACTGCGGCCGGATCGTGGAGCGCGACGTACCGACTCGGTTCTCGGCGGCGTGGACATGATCACCACATCAACGTCGATGACCGCTTCCGCGCGGTGACCGCACGAGCACCGTTATTGAGGAGGTCGCTGCCGATCGTCTCCGGGCCGCGCGAGTTGGCGACCTTCACGTCGTGCCCGGCCGCGCTCAGCTTTGTCACCAGCGTCGCGCCGATGTGGCCCGTGCCCAAAATACCGATCTTCATGATTTTCTTTCTTGTGACGTGCCTGCCCCGCGCCCGCGACGGGTCGCACGGCGCAACTCTGTCCGAGACCGCCGGGGCGGCCTGGGGTCCGTTCAGGCGTGGAAGGTCACGCTCGTGTCGAGCGGCACACGGTCCATGCGCACGCGGTTGCCCGGTGCGTCGTCATCGGGATAGCCGAACGAGATGCCGAACAGCAGCTTCAGTTCGTCGGGAATGCCGAGGAAATCGCGGATCGTGCCGGCGAAGAAGCCCAGCGCGGTCTGCGGGATGCCGCCGAGGCCACGTGCCGCAAGCGAGAGCAGGAAGGTCTGGCCGTACATGCCCATGTCGCCGGCAACTCGGACGTTGTCGCCGAACGACGGCATGAACAGGAACGCGGCCTGGGGCGCGTTGAAGAAGGAGTAGTTCATCGCACCCGCGCGGTGACGAGCCTCCTTGTCCTCGCGCATGACGTTCATGGCTTCGTAATAGGCCTTGCCGAGTGCGTTGTTGCGCTCCCGATATTCGCCGTAGAAATCGTTCACGTCAAACGAGAAGTCCGGAGTGAACTCGCCGGCATCGTTCTTGGCATGAAGCAGCTGAGACAGCTGCTTCAGCTTCTCGCCGCGCACGATGTGGGTGTTCCAGGGCTGGGTGTTGCAATTGGATGGCGCGTATTGCGCATCTTCCAGAACGTCGCGAACGACGCTGTCGGGCAAGGGCTTGTCGAGAAAACCGCGGACGGAGCGGCGGACACGGGTCGCGTCCTCGAAAGACAACAGTCCGGTGGATGTTGAATCGGTGTCGCGGTGAATGAGCTGGGTTGCCATGACTGCCTCTTGAGAAATCTGGATTGGTTTACCGGTCGGTTTTGTCGGCGGGCCAGGCGAGGTCGTCGAGGGCGCCTCGCAGGTCCGTGATTCCTTTTTCGTCGAGCTTGCAGGCACTCCTGATCTGACCGCTGACCGCCTGGACTTGCGCACGAAGTGCCTCGCCGGCAGGCGTCAGGTCGACCAGAACGCGGCGCTCGTCGGCCGCGTCACGGGTCCGAGTGACCTTACCGGCGGTCGCAAGCCGCTTGAGCAGGGGCGTGATGGTGCCGGCGTCCATGCCGAGCTTGGCGCCGAGATCGCCGACCGTGCGGGGTGTCCCGGCAAACAGCTCGAGCAGCACGAGATACTGCGAGAAGGTCAGGCCCAACGGCTCCAGGAACGGCTTGTGCATCCGCGCCATGCGGTTGGCGGCGCCGTACAAGGCAAAGGACAGTTCATTGCCAGCACCGGACTGGGGAGACGCCTGCAAGCCAGGATTTTCCGAAGTGTTTGATTTCATAGTGCACTATATAATCGCCTGTCGCCTGGCTTCAAGAGCAAAGATCGGCCGGTCTGCACGATTTCCCTCTCGTCGCCTCAACGAGGCCAAGGACCGCTCTCGGCGTCCAGCGATCGCCGGCGCGGCCGGCCTTCCGCGCGCTCGACTCAGGCGGCCGAAAAAACCCCCGGCGGTTCTCACCGCCGGGGGCCAGTCTCCCTAGGGGTCAGGGGCTCTTCAGGCCAGCCGTCCGACCATCTGGATCGGCTGCGCGATGTTGAAATAATTGGGCGAGGTGGCCATCACCGCCTGGTGGATGTCCTCGAGCTGCTCGCGGGTGCCGTCGCCCTCCAGGAAGACGGTGTATGTGAGGCGGCGGTAACCGGAGGGCACGCTCTCATCGATCCTCAGGAAGCCGCGAAGGTCGAGCTCGCCCTCCGTCTCGATCCGGCAGGAATCGAGCGTGATCCCCCGGACCGAGGCCTGGGCGACGTAGCCGACGACCATGCAGGCATTGACCGCCGACATGAGCAGCTCCTGCGGGTTGGGGGCGGCGTTGGTTCCGAGCAGCTCATGCGGCTCGTCGGCGAGGATGGTGAAGCTGCGCGGGACGACTTCGCCCGCCAGCATGTACGAGTCGACGGTCGATTCCGACCGGGTCTGACCCTGCCATTCCGTCTTCACCCGGAAGGCGACCTGGCCGAGCTTCGGGTTGTCGGTGACCTCGGCCACGGTCTGGTCGAGTGCGGTAAGATCGATGCCGTTGACCGGCGGCCGGAGGGTGACGTCGAGCATGATTGGAGTCTCCACGGTGATCAGCTGAAGGCCGGAGCCACGGCCGCGATGCGGTCGCGGGCGGTGGCGGAAAGTCCGGCGGGCGTCGCCGTGAATCTGGGATGGACCATGGCCGGGCCGAGATAGGTTCCTCGGAAAGGCGATTTCGTCGGCGCGGGCGAGGTCCTCCGGCACGAAGCGCCGGCGAAGGTCGAGCTCGGCTCCGGCGGGTAGGACGTCCTCGACTTGCCGGGCCGCTTCGACCGGGCTTGCGAGGACGTCGCCGAAGTTGAACTCATGATACATTCGGGGCCCTTCCAGGTCGCGCCGCTCAGGCGAGCGTCGAGACGTGGGAAGGCTGCTGCATCGCAAGGACGGTCACTGCGCCGCTGAGGACGGCGGAGGACGATCCAAGCGCGGCCGCGGCGAGCAGCACCAGCTGCAGGCGGCTCTTCTTGGCGTTGATGGCGGTCATTTCGGTTCTCCAAAATCGACGCGGCAACCAGCGCCGCGACCCGTCCCTTCTGGAGCCTCACCTTGTCCGGCCTATTCCGCGCCGCGGGGAAAATTGTGTCAATTGTTACAGAAAGGCGGTTTCTGCCCGCAAAAGCTGCGGCTATAAGATCCGCACGAGACGAATCCGGGGGGATTTTTTGAGAGTGGAAGAGGGCGAGATTGCCTGCGTCGTCGCGAGCGTCATCAGCTCCTCGCTGAACTGCCTCCTGCTGCTCGACGAAAAAGGCGACATCCTCGAGTTCAACCGGGCCGCCGAGGAAGCCTATGGCTATTTCCGAAGCGAAGTGGTCGGAAAATCGATCTGGAGCCTCATCGACCGAAACCCGTCGCGCGAAGAGGACGAGGATGCGCTCGAATCCTATATCGAAGGCGGCGACTCGACCACCGGGCTGAGAGTCGTCGTCGACGTCCGGATGAAAAGCGGCGACGTCGTCCCGCTCGAGATCAGCGTCACCTCGCTCGTCATCGGCGGCAGGCGCCGGTTCCTGCTCAGCCCGCGCGACCTTTCGGCCCGGCGGGCCAATGACGAGCTGGCCGAATCGAGCCGCCGCCTGGAGCTCGCGGTCGAGGGCGCCAAGCTCGGCACCTGGACCTTCGACATGGAGACCGGCCGGACCTGGTATTCCGACCGCTCGAAGGCGATGTACGGCCTTGCGCCGGATTCGGAGATGAGCACGGCGGTGATCCGCGATTCCGTCCATCCGGATCACTGGAAGGAGGTTTCGGACCCCTATCTTCACGGCTTCACCGAGGACCGGGTGGAGGTGGAGTACCGGGTCTGCTGCCCCGACGGCTCGACCCGCTGGGTCTATTCGCTGGGCGCGCTCAACCGCGATTCGGACGGGATCGCCCGGAGCGTCAGCGGAATCCATCTCGACATCACCGACCGCAAGCGCGCCGAGGAGGAGCGCGACGACGCCCGGCGGACTCTCGACCTCGCGGTCGAGGGGGCCGGACTCGGCCTCTGGTCGGTCGATCCGGGCACGGGCGCCGTCTGGCATTCGGAAACGTCGCGCCGGCTGTGGGGGATGGACCCCGAAATGCCGATCGATGCCGCGACCCTCAAGGAATATATCCATCCCGAGGATTGGGAGCTGGTGCGCGAGCCCTATCGCGAGGGCTTTCCGGAGGAGACGGTGTCGCTCGAGCATCGGGTGATCTGGCCGACCGGCGAGGTCCGCTGGCTCCATGCCTTGGGCCAGGCCCAGCGCGATTCGTCCGGCACCGTCACGATGGTGACGGGAATCCATCTCGACATCACCGACCGAAAGCGAAGCGAGGCCGAGCTCGCCGAGACTCGGCGCCAGTTCGAGCTCGCGGTGGAAGGGGCCAATCTGGGCCTGTGGACGGTCGATCCGAGGACCGGCGAGACCTGGTACAGCGCCCGCTCCCGCCAGCTTTGGGGAGTCGACGGCGAGATGCATCTCGACGGGACGACCCTCAAGGCCTTCATCCATCCCGAGGACTGGGACATGGTGGTCGAGTCCGCCCGCAACGGATTCCCCAACGATTCCGTCTCGCTCGAGCATCGCGTGATCTGGCCGAACGGCGACACGCGCTGGGTGCATTCGCTCGGCACCGTGGTCCGAGATTCCGACGGCGGGGCGACCCTTGTGACCGGGATCCATGTCGACATCACCGACAGGAAGCGCGCCGAGCAGGAGCTCGCCGTCTCGCGCGACGCCCTCCACCAGTCCGAGAAATTGGCGGCGATGGGCGCGCTACTCGCCGGGGTCAGCCACGAGCTCAACAATCCGCTCGCGGCGATCGTCGGCCAGGCCGAGATGCTGCAGGAGGATAGCGTCGGGACGCAGTTCGAAATCCGCGGCAAGAAGATCGCCGCCGCCGCCGAACGCTGCTCCAGGATCGTCCAGACCTTCCTGGCAATGGCCCGCCAGAAGGACGCGCAGCGAAGCCTCGTCGACCTGAACGACGTCGTCGCGACCGCGCTCGAGATCGCCGAATACGGGCTTCGCACGGCCGGGATCGGAGTGCGGGTGACCCTCGGCTCGATGCTCCCCAAGGTGCTCGGCGACCGCGACCAGCTTCACCAGGTCCTGGTCAACCTCGTCGTCAACGCTCAGCACGCCATGCAGGGCGGCGAGACGTTCGACAAGACGCTCACCGTCAGGACCTCCGTCGGCCAGAGCGGCGAAGTGCTTCTCGACGTCAGCGACACGGGTCCGGGCGTCCCCGAGAAATTGAAGGGGCGGATCTTCGATCCCTTCTTCACCACCAAGCCTCAAGGGGTCGGCACGGGCGTCGGCCTCTCTTTCTCGCACGGAATCGTCGAGGCCCATGGGGGAACGATCGCTCTCGAGCCGAGCCGCCGGGGCGCGCATTTCCGGATCGCGCTTCCGGCGGCCACCGACGGCGGCCTGGTCGCGGTTCCGATCGCGGCCGAGACCGCGGCCGAATCGGCGCCGGGCGGAAGGGCCCTCGTCGTCGAGGACGAGCCCGACGTCGCCGAGACCCTTCGCGAGCTGCTCGAGCGCGAAGGCTACAGGGTCACCGTGGCGGCGGACGGCGCCAAGGCCCTGATGGCGATCGACCGCGGTGAATTCGACCTCATCCTGTCCGATCTGAGGATGCCCGGAGTGAGCGGTCCGGACCTCCACGCCCGGCTCGCCGAGACCAAGCCCCACCTCATCGAGCGGATGGGCTTCGTCACCGGCGACACTCTGGGTTCGAGCATGGACGATTTCCTTCGCGGCTGCGGCCGCCCGGTGCTCGAAAAGCCTTTCACCAAGATCGGGGTCCGCTGCCTGATCGCCTCCATCCTCCAGCCGAAGGTAGACGCATGAACGATATCGCAGCCCATATCGTGGTCGTCGACGACGACGAGGACGTCCGCTCCACCGTCGCCGAATATCTGAGGCGCAACGGCCTGTCCGTCAGCGAGGCGGACGGCGGAGCGGCCCTTCGCGAGCTGATGGCGACGAGGCCGATCGACCTCGCCTTGCTCGACATCAACATGCCCGGCGACGACGGGCTGACCCTCGCCCGCGAGATCCGAAGCCTCGGCGACGCCGGGATCATCATGCTCACCGCCAAGAGCGACGACGTGGATCGGATCGTCGGCCTGGAGATCGGCGCGGACGATTACATCACCAAGCCGTTCAACCCGAGGGAGCTATTGGCCCGCGTCAAGGCGGTGCTTCGCCGGGCGAGCCGCGGGGGCGAGGCGCCGGCGACGATGGGGAGCGAGGTCCAGATGGGCAAATGCCGGCTGAACCTCGAGTCCCGCAAGCTGTTCGAGGCGGACGGGATCGAGGTCCCGATCACCTCGATGGAATTCGACCTCCTCAAATGCTTCGCCGAGCATCCCCGCCGCGTGCTCAGCCGCGACCAGCTGCTCGACCTCGCCCACAACAAGGAGATGGAGGCCTTCGACCGCTCGATCGACACGAGGATCGCCCGGATCCGGCGAAAGATCGAGCGCGATCCCGCCAAGCCCGAATGCCTGAAGACGGTCCGGGCCGCCGGCTACGTCTTCAACCCCGATTGCGGCTGAGGGCGATCGGGCGGGAAAGCTATCCCAGATCCGCCCCGGGCTTGCTCGGTGAGGGGACCGCGCGAAGTGCGGTGGAGGGGGAAATACGGAGTCCGGATTACCCCTCCACCACGATGCTTCGCGTCACGGTCCCACTCCCCCAGACGAGCTGGGGAGGATTTCAATCCCCTAAGCGTTCCTTCTTGGGCTGAAGGTGAGGAGGAAGTCGCTTCCCCTGCGATTCCCGGCCTCCCCCGGGAGGCGAACCGGATTGCAGCGGACGACCGCCTCCTTCGCCGCTTCGCTCATCCGTCCGGCATAGGGCCGGGCTTCGGGGAGGACCCCCTGCTGCGAGACGAGGAGCGGAAGGCCCACGAGCACGCCGTCGGCCGTGTAGCGGACGAGAAGGCGGGTCGAGATGCCCCGGCCGACGGAAGGCACTCGAGGGCTTCGATAGCAGCGGCGGACCTGCTCGGCGACCTGCGCGCTCGCCCGGATCGCCGACGGCGACGTCGCCTCGACGACGGGACCCCGCTGAGCGCAGGCGCAAAGCAGGATCGGCAGAGCGATTGAGGAGGAGACGGCTTTCATTGCAGTTACTTAGGAAGGAAGAAGCGTTGTGGAAGTCCCTCCCGTCACCCCGGCGAAAGCCGGGGCCTCCGGAAACCATGCCGTCATCCCGGCGAAAGCCGGGACCTCGGGTCAGGAAGTCTCGGCGGGTCTCCGCGAGGCCCCGGCTTTCGCCGCGGTGACGGATGGGGCGGCTACCCGGTGATCTTCGATCCCAAAGGCTTCGTCGCCGGGCCGTGGATCACTTCGCCCCCCAGCTCGAAACGGGAGCCGTGGCACGGACAGTCCCAGGTCCGGTCGGTGTCGTTCCAGCCGACCAGGCAGCCCATATGGGTGCAGACCGCCGAGACGGCGTGGAGAGCGCCCTGCTCGTCTCGGAAGGCCGCGACATTGTCGCCGTCGACCTTGAGGATCGCGGCCTCGCCGGGCCCGAGCTCCTCGTAGGATTTGGCCTTGCTTCCGAGATAGCCGCCGACCAGGTGAGCGGCGACCGACGCATTCTCCTTCACGAACTCCGGGGCCCCGGCGACCGGCTTGATCCGGGTCGCGTCGAACACTTCGAGCCAGCGATTCTCCTTGCCGGTGGCGAGGTCGGCGATGATCTCGGCGGCGACGGTGCCGTTGCTGATGCCCCAGGCGTCGAAGCCGGTGGCGACCAGATAGCCGACCGACCTGGACGACCAGCCGATGAAGGGCGCTCCGTCGATCGGCGAATAATCCTCGTTGATCCAGCGATACTCGATCGGGCCGGCGTCGAAATTCTCGGTCAGCCAGCGCTCGATGTCGGCGAGATATTCGCGTTCCTCGTCCGGGTGGCCGGGCTTGTAATGGTTGCCCGCGGCGATCCCGTAGACCCGGCCGTCCTCGCCCTTGTGGGTTCGGATCGAATGGCCCGGCTCCTCCGCATTCTTGTACATTCCGGGCGGGACCCGGCGAATGGGAGCCGCGATCACCGGCTCGGCCTTGGGATGGTTGGTCGAATAATACATCCCCACCTGGCCGAGCGGCAGGTGGGTGGCCATGACCACGTGGCGGGCGGAGACGGTGCCGCGCTCGGTGACGACCCGGGTCGGCTCATAGTCGATCGCGCGGCTGTCCTCGAAGACGTGGCAGCCGTCGCCCGGAAGGGTCGCGGCCAGGCCGGCGACATATTTGACCGGATGAAACTGCGCCTGGTCCTCCCAGCGCATGGCCTGGAGCACTTCGAAGGGAAGGCCGGTGTCGCGAGTGAGGGTCGCGGGAAGGCCGAGCCGGCGAGCGACCTCAACCTCCTTCTCGAGCTGGGAGACGTAGCTTTCGTCCCGGGTATAGACGAAGGCCGGCATCGGCTCGATGTCGGCGTCGATCCCGTGGCGCGCCGCCAGCTCGGAGATCCGCCGGATTCCCGCCTCCTGGGCCTCCGCATAAAGCCGGGCCCGGTCCTCCCCGAACTTCTTCTCGAGAGTCTGATAGTGGGAGGCGCCGTGTTGCGAGCTCATCTTGGCCGTCGACTTGCCGGTCACCTGCCGTCCGATCCGCCGCCCTTCGACGACGGCGACGGACAGGCCCCGATCCTTGAGCAGCCGCGCCGTCGTCACTCCGACGATCCCGCCGCCGATGATCGCGACGTCGACGGAGATGTCTCCGGACAAAGCGGGGAAGCCCGGCGACTGGGCGGTCGCGTTCCAGTAGGTGCCGAGGTCGTCGCGCGTCGCCATCATTCTCTCCTCTAGTCCCGCCTCGGTCGTCGGTCCTTCAACTGCGTTCCCCTGAGCCTGTTCCGCGCCTTCCCGTCATCCCGGCGAAAGCCGGGACCCCAGGTCGCGAAGTCGTCGGGCCTCCCCGAGGTCCCGGCTTTCGGGTTCCCAACAAAGTAATACTTTGATGGGGTCCCTCCCGGGATGACGGCGTGTCGAAGCTGAACGGCAGCCGACAGCGCGGTTCAGCGCTCACTCAGGCCCGCGCCCGTAGAAAGCCGACATAGCCCACGCGTTCTTGTGGAGCCCACGTCTAGAGGAAGGACACCGCCATGAAGGCCATTTCGAAGACCATTCTGGGCGCGGGCGCCGCTGCCGTCGCCGCCCTCAGCTTCGCCGCTCCGGCCGAGGCGCAATATCGCGACCGCTATCGCGATCGTGGCGGAATCGATGCCGGCGACATCATCACCGGAATCGCCGTCCTCGGCGGAATCGCCGCAATCACTTCGGCGATCGGCCGCGACGACAGCCGCTACGGCTACGGGTACGGTAACCGCTACCGCGGCCATTATAATTACGCCGTCCAGTCCTGCGCCCGGGAAGCCCAGCGCATGGCGCGCGGCCAGGTGCAGGTCCTCGACGTCGACCGGGTCGGCAACGACCGTTACCGGGTGCGCGGAATCGTCCAGGCCGGCAACGGCGGCGGCTATGGCGGTTACGATCGCGGCTACAACCGCGGCTACGACAGCCGTTACGACCGGGGCTATGAGGGCCGCTACGACCGCGGCTACGGCAATTACGGGCGCGACGATTTCACCTGCGTCGCCCGCGGCAACGGCCGGATCACCGACTTCCGCCTGTAACCAGCGGCAGATTGCGTAAGGATGGGCGCGGACGATGAGTCCGCGCCCATTTTTTTTGGGATTCGTCATCCCGGCGGAAGCCGGGACCTCGGGGAGACCCGCCGTGACTTTCTTGTCCCGAGGTCCCGGCTTTCGCCGGGATGACGGCATCCCTTTACACGCGCTCGCCCCCGCGCTTATCGGCCTTCATGACAATCCACCCTTCCGAAACCATCCTGATCGTCGATTTCGGAAGCCAGGTGACCCAGCTCATCGCCCGCCGGGTGCGGGAGGCCGGGGTCTATAGCGAGATCGCCCCGTTCAGCCGCGCCGTCGAGGCGTTCGAGCGGCTGAAGCCGAAGGGCATCATCCTGTCCGGCGGCCCCTCGTCGGTGACTCTCGAGCACAGCCCGCGCGCCGATCCCTCGCTGTTCGAGGCGGGCGTCCCGATGCTCGGCATCTGCTACGGCCAGCAGCTCATGGCCGAGCAGCTGGGCGGAAGGGTCGTCACCGGCGACCACAGCGAGTTCGGCCGGGCCTTCCTCGAGGTGCAGGACGGCTGCGTCTTGTTTGACGGCCTGTGGTCGCCGGGCGAGAAGCACCAGGTCTGGATGAGCCACGGAGACAAGGTCGACGCTCTTCCGCCCGGCTTCCGGATCGTCGCTCAGTCTCCGGGCGCCCCCTTCGCCGCAACGGCGGACGAAGAGCGCCGCTTCTACGGGCTGCAATTCCATCCCGAGGTCGTCCACACGCCCGACGGCGGCAGGCTGATCGCCAATTTCGTCCGCCACGTCTGCGGCCTCGGCGGCGACTGGACCATGGCCGAGTTCCGAGCCACCAAGATCGCCGAGATCCGGGCCCAGGTCGGCGACGGGCGAGTCATCTGCGGCCTCTCGGGCGGGGTCGACAGCGCGGTGGCCGCGGTCCTCATCCACGAGGCGATCGGCCATCAGCTGACCTGCGTGTTCGTCGACCACGGCCTGATGCGCCAGAGCGAAGCCGAGCAGGTCGTCTCGCTGTTCCGAGGCCATTACAACATCCCGCTGGTCCACGTCGACGCGCAGGACCTGTTCCTCGGCGGACTTGCCGGCCTCACCGACCCGGAGGCGAAGCGCAAGTTCATCGGCAAGACGTTCATCGACGTCTTCGAGACGGAGGCGAGGAAGATCGGCGGCGCCGATTTCCTGGCCCAGGGCACGCTCTATCCGGACGTGATCGAGAGCGTCAGCTTCACCGGTGGGCCTTCGGTCACGATCAAGAGCCACCACAATGTCGGCGGCCTGCCCGAGCGGATGGACATGAAGCTCGTCGAGCCGCTCAGGGAATTGTTCAAGGACGAGGTGCGCGAGCTCGGCCGGGAGCTCGGCCTTCCGGACGCCTTCGTCGCACGCCATCCCTTTCCCGGCCCGGGCCTCGCCATCCGGATCCCGGGCGAAGTGACGAAGGCGCGCTGCGACATCCTTCGAAAGGCCGACTCCGTCTATCTCGACGAGATACGCAACGCCGGCCTCTACGACGCCATCTGGCAGGCTTTCGCGGTGCTGCTGCCGGTGCGGACGGTGGGCGTGATGGGCGACGGGCGGACCTACGATTACGTCTGCGGGCTTCGCGCCGTCACCTCGACCGACGGGATGACGGCCGACGTCTATCCGTTCGACTCCGCCTTCCTCAGCCGGGTCGCGACCCGAATCGTCAACGAGGTCAAGGGAATCAACCGGGTCGTCTACGACTATACGTCGAAGCCGCCGGGCACGATCGAGTGGGAGTGATGCGCCGCCGCAACGATGATCGGCCGATTCGAAGAGGGGGTTGGATCGCTTGCAAAGCTATTGTAAGGGCGATCGGGCATTCACACTTGCGAAATTCAAGGGGCTGGCAATGTACGAGCAGAAAAAGACGGTTGAGACTCGCCTCGGACGCGCCGTTTGGCAGCGCCCCGAACTCCGCCAGCTGAAGGCGGGCGCGGCGGAAAATGCGAACGGCGGAACCACCGACTCGGCTGTTCTTTCCTAAATTTTCCCGCTTCAGGAGCCGGCTCTGGCGCCTGCCGGCGGAAAGAGCCCGGCGAACTCGGGCGAAGCCCGTCCAGTCTAGTTCTGTGCACGCCCATCGACATGCGGCCCTTAGGACGCTCGACGATGGCTTGCGTTGCTGCGCGCGACTCTAAAGGCGATTCCAGCGCAGCCTCTCGACCAACGGCCGACCGGCCGGCGAAGGTAAAAGAGGGGCGCGGTTCGATCGAACCGCGCCCCTTTTTCGGAGAAATCGCCTATTTCGGCAGGACCGCCCCGCTGAAGGCCTCGCCCGCCGGCGCACCGGTCGTCGGGTTGCCGTCGAGCCGGTTGTTGCCGTAGCTGAGCACGGAGCCGCTGGCGACGACGACGCCCTGGGCATTGCCGGTGATGGTGGTGTCGGCCACTCGGATCGTCGAGGTCGCGCCGCTGTTGACCACACCGACGCCGGCATTGTTGGCGACGACGGAATCGTTGATCAGGGCGCGCAGGTTCGGAGCGCCCCCGAGCATTGCGACTCCGGTTGCATTGCCCGAGAACGAGCTGTCGTCGACCACGATCGTGACGGCGCCGTTGGTGCTGTCGCCGCGCAGGCCGGCATTGGCGTTGTTGTCGGACCGCACGTTCGTCAGCACGGCCTGGACGCTTCCGCCGACGCCCGGGGCGATCGAGATTCCGCCACCGGTGTTCCCGTTGCCGTTTTCGGAGATGGTCGTGCGGGTGATGTAGAGCTTGGCGGCACCGGTCGGAGCGACGGAGACGCCGACGCTGTTCACCGCGTTGAACCGCCGGATCGTGCTGTCCTCGATGTGCAGCGAGCCGTTGTTGATGAAGCGGACTCCGCTCGACGGCGGGTTGACTCCGAAGATGTCGAGGCCGCGAAGGAAGGTGACGTCGGTGGTCGCCGGCATGTTGACGGTGATTCCGTTGCCGCCGGCGAGCGCTCCGCCGAGGGTGTAATAGCAGTTGATCGTAATCGACTTGATGATCGTCACCGCGCCGTATCCGCCCGGATCGAGGCAGTTGATCTCGCCGCCCGCGGCGGTCTTCGAGATCGCGCCGGCGAAGGTCTTGCAGGGCGCCGTTCGGCTGCACGGATTGACGTCGTCGCCGACTCCCGACACCCAGGTGCGGGTCGCCTGGGCGGCGGCCGGAGTGGCATAGCCGACGGTCATTCCGGCGGTGGCCAGCGCCACCATCAGGATACGGCTTCTCGTTCCAATCATCGATTGATCCTCCCCATTCTATTGAATTGAACCCCAAATGAATAACACGAAACGGACCAATCTACTCCTACAATTTATCCGAAAAATGCTTAGGGTTGGCAGAGGCTTAGTGGGTGTCCGCGATGTTTGCCTTTCGGGTGCCGCCCCGGAGGCGGCGATTGCGCGGCCGAAGGCTCGCGTAGCGGCGACTCGGGCGTGAGCGCGACTGCGCTCGCCATTCTCCTCGGGCTGTTCTCGGCGATCACTCTCGCCTCGGCCAACATGTCGGTGAAGATGGGCAGCGACATCCTCGTCGGACGGGCGGTACTCTCCGCCAGTGCGGCGCTCATGGTCGCTCCCGCGGCGTTTTTCGTGCCGTTGCCCGACGCCCGGACCTGGGGTGCGCTGCTGCTCGCGGTTCCGGCCCATTATGCCTACCAGCTCTGCCTGGTCCGGGCGCTTCAGCGCGGCGACCTCTCGCTCGTCTTTCCGGTGATGCGTGGCGCGGCGCCCCTCCTGACCGCGGCCGCCGCCTTCCTCTTCCTCGACGAAAGCCTGCCTCCGGTGGCGCTGGCCGGGCTGGTGGTGGCGACGGCGGCGGTCTTCGTCTTCGCCGCGCCGCCGCGTGGAACCCTGCTTCGCCACCATCCCGACGGGACGGTGCTCGCCTGGGCGCTCGCGACCGCGGTCGGGATCGCCCTCTACAACGTCGCCGACGCGCGCGGAGTGCGCGGGGCGCCTGAGCCCTTCACCTACATCGTGTGGATATTCCTTCTCGATTCGGTCTGCATCACCTTCACCGCGCTCGCTCGAAGGCGCCAGGAGCTGGGCCGAGTGATCGCCGAGAAATGGCGCTTCGGAGTCGCCGCGGGCTTCCTCTCGATCCTCTCCTACGGCTCCGCGGTCTACGCGTTCAGCCTGATGGAGACCGCCAGGGTGTCGGCGCTGCGGGAGACTTCGGTCGTGTTCGCCGCCCTGCTGGGCGCGATCTTCCTCAAGGAAGGATTCGGGGGCAGGCGGATCGCCGCGGCTCTCGCACTTGCGGGCGGGCTGGTCGCGATGCAGTTCGGCTGAGCCTCCCTCGTCATCCCGGCGAAAGCCGGGACCTCGGCGAGATCCGCCGAGACTTCTCGTCCTGGGGTCCCCGCTTTCGCCGGGATGACGGACATTTTGCCTTGCGTCGGCGCAACGGCTAGAGGGTCTCCATGTCCGTCACCCATTCGCTGGATACCTCCACCAGCCGCGCCAATCCGGTTCCGAGCCCGATGAAGCGGCTGACCGTCCCGAAGCTGAAGGCGATGAAGGGCGGCGAGCCGATCGTCATGCTGACCGCCTACACCGCGCGGCTCGCCCAGCTGCTCGACCCGCATTGCGACATATTGCTGGTCGGCGACAGCCTCGGCCAGGTCGTCTACGGCCTTCCGTCCACAGTGCCGGTGACCCTCGAGATGATGTGCGCCCACGGGGCCGCGGTGGTTCGAGGTTCCTGGCACGCGGTCGTCGCGGTCGACATGCCGTTCGGCTCCTACGAGGCCAGTCCCCAGCAGGCTTTCGCAAGCGCCTCCCGGATCCTCAAGGAGACGGGCGCCGCGGCGGTGAAGCTCGAGGGCGGCGAGGCGATGGCCGAAACCATCGCCTTCCTCGCCCAGCGGGGGATTCCGGTGATCGGCCATGTCGGTCTGACCCCCCAGGCGGTCAACGTGCTTGGCGGCTACGGAACCCGCGGGCGGGGCGAGGCCGAGGCGCGCAAGATCGTGGCCGACGCGAAGGCGGTCGACTCGGCGGGCTGCTTCCTGCTCGTCCTCGAAGGGGTGATGGAGGAGGTCGCTTCGGAGATCACGGCGCTGGTCTCGTGCCCGACCATCGGGATCGGCGCGTCGCCGAGCTGCGACGGCCAGGTGCTGGTCACCGAGGACATGCTGGGCATGTTCGAGCGTACCGCGCGCTTCGTGAAGCGCTACGACGACCTTGCAGGCCGGATCGAGGCGGCCGCCCAGGCCTATGCCGGCGAGGTCCGAAGCCGCGCCTTCCCGGGCGAGGACCAAATCCAGCGCGCCAAGAAGTAAGCTGTGTCCGGCATGACCGAGGGCTCGTCATCCCGGACTTGATCCGGGATCCATGAACACGGATCGCGTCGGGTTTCCCCCGGCAGTGTTCATGGATTCCGGCCTTCGCCGGAATGACGGAGAGACCGGTCCCCGGGAGCCGATAGGGCAATCAAGGCTTCCGTTGAGCGCCGGCCATCGGTAGAGAAGCGGCCGGGGCAGATGCCGGGCCGCGCTTTTTCGTTCATCCTCAGTATCGCTTTCATCGGCGATGAGGCTTGGGCGAGCGGGGCCGACCGGCGAGGATTTGGAGGTTTTTCTTGGCGCTGAGGCCTGTCGACAACGAGACCTTCTACCGCGAGGTCGATGAGGAGCTTCGCCGCGACCAGATGAAGACCTACTGGGAGCGGTTCGGAAAGCTGGTCATCGCCGGAGTGGTCCTGCTGCTGGCCCTGCTCGGCGGCTTCATCTGGTGGCAGAACCAGAAGGAGGTGAAGGCCGGGGAGCGGAGCGCGACCCTGGTCGAAGCCCTCGACGAGGTCGCCTCCGGGCGCAAGAAGGCCGCCATCCCGAAGCTCGACGGCCTGGTCGAGTCGGGGTCCGACGGGCATCGCGCCGCCGCCCTTCTCACCAAGGCCGATCTCGCCATCGACGCCAAGGACCTGAGGGGCGCGGCCGCCCTCTACAAGCAGGTAGCGGACGACCAAGGCCTCGCCCGCCCCTATCGCGACCTCGCCTTGGTCAGGATGACCGCGGTCGAGCTCGACACGCTTCCGCCGCAGGCCGTCATCGACCGGCTCAAGGGTCTCGCGGTTCCCGGCAACGCCTGGTTCGGAAGCGCGGGCGAAATGGTCGCGCTCTCCTATCTGAAGCAGGGCAAGCCCCAGCAGGCCGCGGGAATCTTCGCGGCGATGGCCAAGGACAAGAAGCTCCCCGACACATTGCGCTCCAGGGCCACCCAGATGGCCGGTTCGCTCGGAGTCGACGCCGTCCAGGAATCGGCGGACTCAACACAGGAAGGCACCAGATGAAGCGTATCCTACTCGCCCTCGCGGCCGCCAGCCTGCTCGGCGGCTGCAGCGGTCTCGGAATCGGAGGCAAAGGCAAGAAGAACGTGACGCCGACGGTCGGCGAGCGCATTTCGGTGCTCTCGCGCGAGCGCGTGCTCGAGGTCGATCCCGCCCTCGGCGCCGTCGCGGTCACCCTTCCCCCCGCGCAGGCCAATTCGGAATGGGCGCAGTCGGGAGGCAATGCGGCCAAGTCGATGGGCCATCTCGCGCTCGGCTCCACGCTCGGCATGGCCTGGCGGGTGAGCACGGGCGAAGGCAGCAGCAACCAGGCCCAGCTGGCCTCCTCGCCGGTCATCGGCGAGGGCCGGATCTTCACCATCGACACTCGGGCCGTCGTCCGAGCGATCAGCCCGGAAAACGGCGCGACCGTGTGGCAGGCCCAGGTGCGCGGCGCCAATGCCCCGGAAGGCGCCTTGTTCGGCGGCGGAGTCGCCTACGACAACGGCCGGATCTACGCGACCAATGGCGCCGGAGACGCCGCTGCGCTTGACGCCAAGACCGGCGCCCTCGTCTGGCGGGTTCGGCCGGGCGGTCCGCTTCGCGGCGCTCCGACGGTCGCCAACGACAACGTCTACGTGGTCACCCAGGACAACCAGCTCTTCGCTCTCAACCCGGCCAACGGCGCCACCCGCTGGAGCGGGTCGGGGGCGGTCGAGATTGCCGGAATCCTCGGCGCCTCCTCGCCCGCCGCGGCCCAGGGGACGGTCGTGGCCGGCTTCTCCTCCGGCGAGCTGAACGCCTATCGCTACGAGAACGGCCAGAACCTCTGGCAGGACGCGCTGGCCCGGACCAGCATCTCGACCAGCGTCACCCAGCTTTCCGACATCGACGCCGATCCGGTGATCGATTCGGGCCGGGTCTACGCCGTCGGACAGGGCGGCCGGATGGTCGCGATCGAGCTCATCACCGGCCAGCGCGTCTGGGAAATCAACGTCGCGGGAATCTCCACCCCCTGGGTCGCCGGCGACTGGATCTTCGTGGTCACGGACGACGCCCGGCTGCTCGCTCTGTCGCGCACCACGGGCGGAATCCGCTGGATGACTCAGCTGACTCGCTATCGCGACGTCAAGGACAAGAAGGGGCGCATCGACTGGGTCGGCCCGATCCTGGCCGGCGACCGCCTGGCGCTCGCCAATTCGGCCGGGCAGCTGGTCTACGTGTCCCCGACGGACGGGCGGGTCCTGGCGACCCAGGAGACGCGCATGTCGGTGTCGCTCCAGCCGATCGTCGCCAACAGCACCCTCTACGTGCTGCACGACAACGGCCAACTGACCGCCTGGCGGTAAAGCTAACCCGTCATCCCGGCGAAAGCCGGGACCTCGGGGAGAGCCGCCGAGACTTTTCGGCCTGAGGTCCCGGCTTTCGCCGGGATGACGGAACTCGCCGTCCGCCATGGTTGACCCTCAGCCCCATAAGCGGCACGGCAACCTCATGGCGAAGCTTCCCACAGTCGCGATCGTCGGCCGGCCCAATGTCGGCAAGTCGACCCTGTTCAACCGTCTCGTCGGAAGGAAGCTGGCGCTCGTCGACGACCGCCCCGGGGTCACCCGCGACCGGCGCGAGGGCGAGGCGACCCTGCTCGGATTGGATTTCCGGGTCATCGACACCGCCGGCTACGAGGACGAGGATCCCGACACGCTTCCCGGCCGGATGCGCGCCCAGACCGTCGCCGCGGTCCGGGAGGCGGACGCCGCGCTGTTCCTGATCGACGCCCGGGCCGGCCTCACCCCGCTCGACGAGGAGATCGGCCGCTGGCTGAGGAGCGAGACGACCCCAGTCATCCTCGCCGCCAACAAGGCGGAAGGGCGGGCCGGCGAGGCCGGAATCATGGAGGCCTGGTCGCTCGGCTTCGGCGAGCCGATCGCGATGAGCGCCGAGCATGGCGAGGGCGTCGTCGACCTGTTCGAGCACCTCCGACCGCATATCGAGCGCGAGGAGGAGGAAGACGAGGACAGGCTCGGAGAAGGGCCGCTCAAGCTCGCCGTCGTCGGCCGCCCCAATGCCGGCAAGTCGACCCTGATCAACCGGATTCTCGCGGAGGAACGGCTCATCACCGGGCCGGAGGCCGGGATCACCCGCGATTCGATCGCGATCGACTGGATGTGGCGCTCGCCCGCCGGCGAGGAGCGGCCGGTCCGGCTGATCGACACGGCCGGGATGCGCAAGAAGGCCAAGGTCCAGGACAAGCTCGAGAAGCTCGCCGTCGCGGACGGGCTTCGAGCGGTCGATTTCGCGGAAGTGGTGGTGCTCCTGCTCGACGGGACCCTCGGGCTCGAGGCCCAGGACCTCAAGATCGCCGATCGGGTGCTCCAGGAGGGTCGGGCGCTGATCATCGCGATCAACAAATGGGACGTCGCGCACGACCAGAGCAGCCTCTTCAACGGGATCAAGGCGGCTTTGGGCGAAGGTCTCGCCCAGGCGCCCAACGTGCCCCTGCTCACCGTCTCGGCGATCACGGGCAAAGGGCTCGACGCGTTGCTCGGAGCCGCCTTCGAAGTGCGCGAGACCTGGTCGAAGCGGGTCTCCACCGGCCAGCTCAACCGCTGGTTCGAGGACGCGGTGGAGAAGAACCCGCCGCCGGCGCCGAGCGGCCGCCGGATCAAGCTTCGCTACATCACCCAGGTCGGAGCCCGGCCGCCCAGCTTCGTCGTCTTCGGAAGCCGGCTCGACGCGCTTCCCGAAAGCTACCGCCGCTATCTGATGAACGGAATGCGGCGCGAGCTCGGCTTCGGAGCGGTGCCGATCCGCCTCGCCCTTCGCGGCGGCAAGAATCCGTACGATACGAAAAGCTAAGTCTTCGAATCGGATTGATCCAATCCGTCATTGCGAGCGCAGCGAAGCAATCCAGTACGGCCTCGGAGGCTCGCTTAATTGCTTCGTCGCTTCGCTCCTCGCAATGACGGGGTCGTGCCGGTTGTCGAAATAGCTTACACTCGCGTCAACGGGTCCTTTACTCCCGCGGGCCTAGTCTCGCTTCGTGGACGAGTGGACCGGGAACCAAGAAGAAGTCGTCGACTGGACGGTCTTCTGTGCGGCGCGCAGCGAGCTGGGTGCGGGATTCGCGCGAATCCTCAGCTATTTCCGCGAGGACGGCGAGAAAGCGGTGAGCCGAATCGAAGCGGCGATGCACGCCCGCGACACGGCCGGCCTCGTACTGCCGGCCCACACCATGAAGTCGGAAGCCCGGCAGTTCGGAGCCGAACCCCTGGGAGCGCTCGCCGAGGAGATCGAATTCGGCGCCCGCCGGGCGATCGAGATGGGCTTCTTCCCGGACAATCTGCTTCCGTTCGTGGCCCGGCTCAGGCCGCTCTATCTCGAGACGATGAACCAGCTCGAGGCCGAGGCCAATCCGCTGGTGAGGCGGCGGGCGGGAACGTGACCTTATAAAATCCTCCCCTGCCTTTGCAGGGGAGGGGGACCACCCGAAGGGTGGTGGAGGGGCCTTTTTTCAGCCTCCGAAAGAACCCCTCCACCATGCTTCGCATGGTCCCCCTCCCCGACAAATGTCGGGGAGGATTAAGCGCGCCGCATCGGCTGCGCCGTCCCTCGGGACAGCAACCGCCAGAGCCATTCGAGCGGACCGTAGAGGAAGCGGTCAAGCCACGGCTTCGACCAGAGCAGGATCAGCCCCCACATGGCGAGGACGACCAGCCACAACTGGGCCCGTCCGAGCGTCCCGAACAGACCGGCCCCATAGCCGTAGAAGAGGGTCGTCATGGCGAGGCTGGTGCCGAGATAGTTGGTGAAGGCCGCCCGGCCCGCGGCGGCGATCCGGTCGGTCAGCGCACCGCCCCGGCGGGTGGCGAGGATGATGAGGGCGGCGGTGGCGACCACCATCAGCGGCCGGAGCGGAACCGTCGCCGCCATCGAGAAGGCGAGGACCGCCGGGACCGAGAAGCCTTGGCGGGCGAGCAGCCAGGCGAGCAGGCCGTAAGCGGGGATTCCGATCCCGAAGCCGAGCATGGCCGTGCTGCGGTAGCGCTTATCGCTCCACCCGCCGGTCAGGAAGCCGGACCTAAAGGCCGCCATCCCGAGCAGGAAATAAGCCAAAGTCTCCCAGCCGAACAGGCCGAGCCCCTTGATCGGCCCGAGCGCCTGCTCGCGAACCCGGTCGGCGAGGATCCCCGCATAGCCGCCTCGGTAGACGGCGAATTCCTGCGCCCGGTCCGCCGGGCTCATTGCTCCGAACATCCGCTCGAGCCCCTGCCATTCGGCGATCGTCCCCGGCGTTGCGCCCGGAGCGGCCGCCGCCTGCTGGAGAGCCGAGGCTCCGCCGGCGAGCCCGACCAGGATCAGCAGCTGGACGATCAGCAGTCCAACCCCCCAGCCGATCAGCGCCCGCTGGGAAAGCTTTCGGAACAGGAAGGCGATCATCCCGACGAGTGCGTAGCCGACGAGGATGTCGCCGAACCAGATCAGGTAGAGGTGGATGAGCCCGAAGAAGAGCAGCCAGAACATCCGGCGGTAATGGACGACGTCGGCCGATTCGCCCTTGGCCTGCGCCTGCTCGATCACCAGCAGCATGCTCGCCCCGAACAGAAAGGAGAAGAGCCCGCGCATCTTGCCGTCGACCAGGATGAAGCTGACCGTCCACGACACGAAGTCGGCCTCGCCGACCGGCCCGAGCGCGAGCGGGTTCATGTAAGACTGGAAGGGCAAAGCGAAGCCGACGATGTTCATCGCCAGGATGCCCATGACCGCTACTCCGCGGACGATGTCGAGGGTGACGATTCGAGGGGAGGGCTGGGTCGCGGCGTTCATCCGGATACCCCTTCCGAGATGGCCCGAGGGGCCGATGATAATGGATTGCGAAGGGCGTGCAATCCGTCATCCCGGCGAAAGCCGGGACCTCGGGACGAGAAGTCTCGGCGGGTCTCCCCGAGGTCCCGGCTTTCGCCGGGATGACGGGAGCGCTCAATCCTCCGTCGGCTTGCTCTGCAGCTGGATGTAGTTCGGCAGGCCCATCCGGGCGATCATCTCGAACTGGGTTTCGAGGGAATCGATATGGGCTTCCTCGTTCTGGAGGATTTCGGCGAAGAGGTCGCGGCTGACATAGTCCCGGACGATCTCGCAATGCTGGATCGCGCCTCTCAATTGCTCGACCGCCTCGATCTCGAGCTCGAGGTCGGAGCGGAGCACCTCCTCGACGGTCTCGCCGATCCTGAGGCGGCCCAGCAGCTGGAAATTGGGAAGGCCGTCGAGGAACAATATCCGCTCGGACAACCGGTCGGCATGCTTCATCTCGTCGATCGACTCGCCGCGCTCGAAGGCCGCAAGCCGCTTAACCCCCCAATGCTCCAGCAGCCGGTAGTGGAGCCAATATTGATTGGTCGCGGTCAGTTCGTTCCGCAACGCTTCGTTGAGAAGCTCCAAGACCCTCGGATCGCCCTTCATTCCGCTCTCCCTTCAGGAGCTTCCAATAGCGCCCAAAGGCTCGGAAAGCATCAGAAAACGGCGGAAAACTGCGGAAAAATCAGCTGCGGTTGCGAGTCAATCGCGACTGGCCCGGGTCCGGCGCGGCGGCGATTGCGAATCAGTGTCAGCAGGCCAGGAACAGGACGCATCGGTGCCCCGTGCTAGGGTGGTCAGCCGGCGGTCTGCGCTGCGGCGATGACTTGGCGGGCGAAGGAAAAGCATTGTCCGCAGCGAGGCTTGCGGCCGAACCGGCCATAAGCGCTGCTCGGACAGGAAGCGCCTTCGAGCGCCGCCTGGCGGACCTCGGATTCGCGAATCGCGTTACAGACGCAAACGATCATGAGGCGGATGTAGCGATAATGCGAAGCGTTCGCAATAGAGTTCGCGCGGTCGCATTCGGCCAAAGGCCGGAATCCATGACACCGTCTCTTCGAAGGGCCTGTGTCATGAATCCCGGATCAAGTCCGGGATGACGGTTTCCTCCGAACCATCAGCTTGAGTCCGGACCAGACCGAGTCGACGGTACAGACTTTGACGTCAACCAGGTCCGTCGCTGGGAGAATGGCATCGCGGATCCGGTCTTCGGTGATATCGGTCGGAATCTTCGAGGCTTTCTTGGGCCAGCTCACCCAGATGAAGCCTCCGGGGGCGAGCAGGGGGCGCAACGCGGCGAGCTTCGCCTCCATGTCAGCATATTCGGTGACGAAGATATGGGCTGCATCGAGCGGGGCGGCGGCGGCTGGAAGCAGGTCGAGAGCCAGCCCCTCGCGCTCGATCTCCAACCGGACGCTTTGCGGCATGGAGTCCCACCAGACGCGATGCCCGTCCCTGAGCGACAGCTTCCGCGCGAGCGGGGTGCCGGAATAGCCGGCGGCCATCAGGCCCTGCCGGCCCTGGGAGCAGCGAGATACCGTCTCGCAACCAGCGCGATCGGGATCCCGGTCAGGATGCAGTGGGAGAAGAGTTGGTTGGAGACGGCCCAAACCGTGTTGGGAAGCGGCATGCCGAAGCGATTCGGAAGGACGATCCAGTACATGACGAGCCAGAGCAGCAGGCCGTAGGCGATGCCGGCGAGGATCGGGTGGCGAAGCAGAGCGGGAATCCGCGACGCGGCCACCATGTAGGCCCCGGCCATGCAGGCCATGATCGCGAAATGCACGGCGAGCCCGACGGCGGCCCAGCCGACGTTCGCGGCCGGCGCCGCTCCGAACGGACCGCTGGCGACGAAGCGAAGCACGCCCAGCGGCTTCAGTCCGGACATTCCGGCGAAGACGAAGGCCGACAGGATGTCGAGCGTTCCCGCGATCAGGGTGGCGATGACGATCGGTCTGAGCATGTCTGGTTTCCCCTGTCGGGAAAAGAAGCCGCCGCCGGAGCGGAGTCAAGCTGGCGGTCAGGCCGGCCCAAATCCTCCCCTGCATTTGCAGGGGAGGGGGACCATGCGAAGCATGGTGGAGGGGTCTTTTCCGAGTTAGAAGAACCCCTCCACCGCGCTTCGCGCGGTCCCCCTCCCCGCGAAATCGCGGGGAGGATTAAGGGTCAAGCCGCCGCCGGCTCGCTGCCCATCAGTTCCGGGAAAAAGCCTTCGTGGGCCGTGCGCAGGTCGGCCAGGGAGACGGCGTGATCGCCTGCCGGAAGCTCGAAGATGAGTCGGCTTCCGCAGGTCCTGCCGATCGCTTCGACCTCCACTCCGGCGGCGTGGGCCCTGGCGAGGAAGGTGAGGAGGCAATTGTCGCAGATGGTCGCCACGTAGAGGCCCTGGTCCTCGGCGAAGAGGGCGGCGTTGCTTTCGGGCCTGAGCTTGTTGATCAGGGCGCCGACATTGCCGGCCAGAGCCATTTCCGCGAGCGCCACCGCGATCCCGCCTCCCGACACGTCGTGGCACACAGTGATCGCGCCCCCGGCGATGGCGGCGCGGACGAACTCGCCGGCGGAGCGCTCCAAAGCGAGGTCGACCGGCGGCGGCGGGCCGTCCTCGCGGCCATGGATCTCGCGAAGCCACAGGGACTGGCCGAGATGGCCCCGCCGGCTTCCGATGAGCACGATGACGTCGCCGGGGCCCTTGAAGCCGATGCCGACGGACTTGTTCCAGTCCTTGAGTAGCCCGACCCCGCCGATGGCGGGGGTGGGCAGGATCGCGCTTCCCGCTCCGTCCTCGCCCTTCGTCTCGTTGTAGAGCGAGACGTTGCCGCTCACGATGGGGAAGTCGAGCGCGCTGCAGGCTTCGGCCATGCCTTCGATGCAGCCGACGAACTGCCCCATGATCTCGGGCCGCTGCGGATTGCCGAAGTTCATGCAGTCGGTCGCCGCCAGCGGAGTCGCTCCAACCGAGCAAAGGTTGCGATACGCCTCGGCGATCGCCTGCTTTCCGCCTTCATGGGGGTCGGCGAAGCAGTAGCGCGGAGTGACGTCGGTGGTCATCGCGAGCGCCTTTTCGGTGCCGTGGACCCGGACGATCGCGGAGTCGCCGCCGGGGCGCTGGACGGTGTCCGCGCCGACCATGTGGTCATATTGCTCCCAGACCCAGCGGCGGCTGGCGAGGTCGGGCGATCCCATCAGCTTGACCAGGTCCGCGGCGACGTCGGTGCATTCGGGCGCGTCGGCCAGAGGCTCGCGCTTGGGAGTGGGCACGGAGGGCCGGTCGTAGCAGGGGGCGTCGTCGGCGAGCGGAGCGAGCGGGATGTCCGCGGCGGTCTCCCCGTTCCACTTCAGGACGAGTCGGCCTGTGTCCGTCACCCGGCCGATCACCGCGAAGTCGAGCTCCCACTTGCGGAAGATCGCCTCGGCCTCGCCCTCGCGGCCGGGCTTGAGGACCATCAGCATCCGCTCCTGCGATTCGGACAGCATCATCTCGTAGGGAGTCATCCCGGTCTCCCGGCAGGGGACCGAATTCATGTCGAGCTCGAGCCCGACCCCGCCCTTCGACGCCATCTCGACCGAGGAGGAGGTGAGGCCCGCTGCGCCCATGTCCTGGATGGCGACGATGGCGTCGGACGCCATCAGCTCGAGGCAGGCTTCGATCAGCAATTTCTCGGTGAACGGGTCGCCGACCTGGACGGTCGGGCGCTTCTCCTCGCTGTCCTCGGAGAAATCGGCGCTGGCCATTGTGGCGCCGTGGATCCCGTCCCGTCCGGTCTTCGAGCCGACATAGACGACCGGATTGCCCAACCCGGCGGCGGCCGAATAGAAGATCTTGTCCTGGTCGGCGATCCCGACGGTCATCGCGTTGACGAGGATGTTGCCGTCATAGGCGCGGTGGAAATCGACCTCGCCCCCGACGGTGGGGACCCCGACGCAATTGCCGTACCCCCCGATTCCCGCGACGACCCCGGCGATGAGGTGGCGCATCCTGGGATGGTCGGGCCTTCCGAAGCGCAGCGCGTTGAGATTGGCGATCGGCCGGGCGCCCATGGTGAACACGTCGCGAAGGATTCCGCCCACCCCGGTCGCGGCGCCCTGATAGGGCTCGATGTAGGAGGGGTGGTTGTGGCTCTCCATCTTGAAGATGGCGGCCTGCCGAACACCGCCCGGACCTTCGCCGATGTCGATCACTCCGGCATTCTCGCCGGGCCCGCAGATCACCCAGGGGGCCTGCGTCGGGAGCTTCTTGAGGTGGATCCGCGAAGACTTGTACGAGCAATGCTCGGACCACATCACCGAGAAGATCCCGAGCTCCGTCATGTTGGGCTCGCGGCCGAGGGCGTGGAGGACCCGCTCATATTCTTCGGGGGAGAAGCCGTGCCCGGCGACGATCTCGGGAGTGATGGATTCGCTCATGGCTGCGCCTGTTAGCGGCGCGTTTGCCGTCATGCCAGCGAAGGCTGGCATCCCAGAGGGTGAATGACTCAGGCGGTCTTCACCCCCTGGGGCCCCGGCCTTCGCCGGGGTGACGCGTTGTCGTTACGCCTTGCAGCTCTGAGCGCCCTTGCCCGGGGCGGTGTAGCTGATCTGCTCCGAATTGGCGCTCAGCGAATAGCCCTCGGCCGTATAGGGCTGGCCGGCCGCGGCGGCGGTCAGGACGGTCCCCGGCTCTTCCTTCTTGGCTCGGACCTGGACCGTGTCGTTGGTGTAGAAATCGGCGTAGAGGAGGCTGTTGTCCTTGCAGCGGTAGGTACGGCTGGCCTGGATCATCGGCGGGGCTTCGACCGACGCCGCGGCATTGGCGTCGTTCGCGGCATTGGCCTGCGCCTCCACGTTGGGATCGATCGTCTGCTGCTTGCAGGCGCCGAGCGAGAGGAGGAGGGAAAGCGGGGCGGCGAGGAGAATGGGGCTTTTCATCATGAGGATTCACTTCGCGAGGGCGGCATGCGGCGTCAAGGGCTTTTCTGCGAGCGCTTCGCAACAGCGACGGCGGGTTCGACAAGCGTGTCGGCTTAAGTTACGCTTTTCGTAATTTCGCGGGGCTGGGAGATCGGGAAGCGCGTGCAACGAGTCCGTATCGGCCTTACCGGCCTGGCCTTCGTCTTTCTGCTCGTGCTGCTCGGCGCGGTCTTCACCAGCCCGAGCAACGAAGCGCCGATCACCGCCAATCTGATCGAGACCCAGCTCTCCGGCGGCAACCAGGTCGCCGTGCCCGGCGCCAACCAGAGCGAGCCCAAGGAGCCGCTGGCCGAGCTCGGAGTCGCTCCCGGCAACGCCGACGACGACAACAGCGCCCAGCCTGCGCCCACGCAGGGGCGCTGAGAGTGGGGAGGGCAAAGCGGACCCCGTCATCCGTTCGCCCTGAGCCTGTCGAAGGGCCTTCCTTCCGTTCCCCCGGAAAAATAGAGGGCTTCGACAGGCTCAGC
Organism: Allosphingosinicella sp.; assembly: GCA_036388065.1. GTDB lineage: Bacteria > Pseudomonadota > Alphaproteobacteria > Sphingomonadales > Sphingomonadaceae > Allosphingosinicella. The sequence goes on along the minus strand of DASVSP010000062.1, from coordinate 31,755 downwards.
CCGAACGGAGGTGGGGACTGTCCTTTGCCGGAAGACCCGCGGGAGCCGCTAACCACATACTTATCCACAGGCCGCACTTGCGGAACAAGATCTGAACATGTCTGTGAACAAACCACGAATTACCCTCTAGAGGCATGAAATCCCCAAAAAAGGCATGAAATCCCTTCCCTTAGGGGTCCGCCGATGTTATCCACGCCTTCTGATTTTTGGGGCATCTTCTCGGCTGGCCGGCAGGTCACGCGGCGCACTCACGTGTTTCCGCGAACGGGGAAGCTCCGTGTAAAGGGGAGCGAACAGGGGCGGTGGAGGTCGAGGACTTCTTCCAGGGAAGCGCGCTCAACGTAGTGGACGCCAAGGGGCGCCTCTCCGTTCCCGCCTTCGTCCGCTCCGTCATCGAGCGCCGCTCCGACTCCCGCGCGGTCGTCGTCGGCGCCCATGAGATCGCCCCCTGCCTGACCGCCTACGGGCGCAATTATGCGAAGAACCTGTGGACCGACCTCGAGCGGCGCCGACTCGCCGAGGAGGATCGCGGCGGAACGCTCGACGATCATTATGCGCGCGCCCGGCGGATGTTCGGAATGACCGAGGACGTGCCCTACGACCCGTCGGGCCGGATCGTCCTCCCGCCGATGATGCGCCGCAAGGGCAAGATCGAGGATCTCGCCCTGTTCGTCGGAGTGGGCGGGATCGTCGAAATCTGGAACCCGCGGGTCGCGCTCGTCGAGGGCGACCGGGATCTCAAGGAGATCGCCGCCTGGCGCCTAGAGGAAAAGGGCATCTCGGCATGAGGTCCGCCCTGGACAATCAAGGCGTGCCCGCCCCGCACGTCCCGGTACTCCTCGAAGAGGTGATCGCCGCGCTCGAAGTCGCCGGCGGCGAAATTCATGTCGACGGCACGTTCGGTGCCGGGGGCTACACCAAGGCCATTCTCGAAAAAGGGGCTGCCAGGGTCTACGCCTTCGATCGCGATCCCGATGCGATAGAAGAAGGCGGGGCCGTGGCGGCTTCGAGCGGGGGGCGCCTGACGCTTGTTCCGGAGCGTTTTTCCCGGATGCGTCAGGCGCTTGCCGCCCGCAACGTCGAGTTCGTCGACGGAGTGACGCTCGACATCGGCGTCTCCTCGATGCAGCTCGACCGGGCCGAGCGCGGCTTCTCCTTCCAGTCGGACGGCCCGCTCGACATGCGCATGGGCCGGGACGGGGAGAGCGCCGCCGACTTCCTCAACACCGCAGGCGAGGCCGAGATCGCCGACGTCATCTACCGCTACGGCGAGGAGCCCAAGTCGCGCCGAATCGCCCGGGCGATCGTCGCGGCCCGGCCGATCGAGCGGACCGGCCAGCTCGCCGAGGTCGTCCGAAAGGCGCTCGGCTGGCACGCCGGAATGAAGAAGGACCCCGCCACCCGCACGTTCCAGGCGATCCGGATCCACCTCAACGAAGAGCTCCAGGAGCTCGAAGGCGGGCTCGAGGCCGCCGAGCACGTGCTGAAGCCCGGCGGACGGCTGGCGGTCGTCACCTTCCACAGCCTCGAGGACCGGGTCGTGAAGCGCTTCCTCAAGGAGCGCAGCGGCGACGTGCCCTCGGGATCGCGGCACTTGCCCGTTCAGGTCGGGAAGCGGCCCGACTCCACCTTCGACGCCGTCGCCAGGCCGGTCAGGGCCGGCGAACCCGAAATCAAAGCCAATCCGCGGGCCCGCTCGGCGACTCTCAGGGTCGCCCGGCGGACGTCCGCTTGCCCATGGACGAGCAGGGAAGGGATGCCCTCATGATCGCAAGAGGCTTCAAGTCGGTCATATGGGTCGCCACGGTCGGCGGAGCGGCGCTCAGCTGCTACATGGTGTCCCTTCGAGTCGCCACGGAGCGAAACGAGCTCGAGAAGGTCGAGCGCCAGATCATCGCCGCCAAGCGCGACATCCGCTCGCTTCAGACGGAGCTCGGGACTCGGGGCCGGATGGGGCAGCTCGAGCAGTGGAACGCGGAGGTGCTCGCGCTGTCGGCTCCCAGCTCGGCCCAGTTCCTCAAGGACGAGTTCACTCTCGCCAGGCTCTACCGCAACGACCCGACCGTCGCCGATCGCACCGCCGAGATGCGCCTCGCCTCGGTCGACACCGAGGCCGCCGGGCCTCAGGAGCCCGGCAAGCCGGCGACCCCGCCGGCCGTCCAGGCCGTCGCCGACCGTCCCCAGCCTCAGGCGCCGATGATCCACCGGGCGAGCTTCACGACCGCCGAGGCACCGGCCAAGCCGAAGCCGGCCGTTCGGGCTCCCGCCGATCCTAAGCCTGGCGCACCGGCATCGGCCAGGCCGAAGCCCGCGCCGTCCAAGCCCGAGGCCCAGCGCACGGCGTCCGCCACTCCGGCGAAGCCCGGGGCCGACCGCTCCGGTCCGGCAGCCGGATCCGGCAAAAAGACCGCGATCGCCGCGGCCGCGAAGCCCGAGGTGGCCTCGTCCCGAGGGACCGTCAAGCCGGCGGCCAAGCCGGCCTCCAAACCCGCGCCCAAGTCCGAAACCGTCCGTACCGCCGCCACCGCCAAGCCGGTGCGGGAAGCCGCCGCGGCGCCTCGCGCCAAGGGCAAGGGGGGCGGCGGCAACTGATGGCCAGCGCGGCGATCCTTTCCGACCGCTTCGGCGGCGCCGGCCAGCGTCCCCAGGGGCTGAGCCTCACCTATCAGCGCCTGATGCTGATGATGCTGGTCTTCGCCGGGGTGACGAGCCTGATCGCCGGCCGCCTCCTGTTCCTGCAGCTGTTCACCGATCGCGGCAATGCCGGGCAGATCGGCAACCCGCTGATCCCGCCCCGGGCCGACATCGTGGACCGCAACGGAACGCCGCTGGCGCGGACCATCGACGCCTGGTCGATCGCGGTCCATCCGAACCGGCTGCTCGGCAACCCGGCGGAGCTCGCCGTCAAGCTCGCCCAGCTCATGCCCGAGCGGAGCGCCGCCGAATATAAGGCCATGCTCACCTCGGGCAAAACCTACGTCTATCTCAGCCGGCGCGCGGTCCCCGAGCTGGTCGCCGCCGTGAACGCGCTCGGCGAACCGGCGATCGAGTTCGGCCGCGAGCCCCAGCGCCTGTATCCGCAGACGGCGATGGCCGGCCACATCCTCGGCTGGACCGATTTCGACGGCAACGGAGTGGCGGGGATGGAGCGTGTGCTCCAGGACCGCCTCAGCGACCCCGCCATGCGCGGAACCCCCGTCGCGCTGTCGATCGACGCCCGAGTCCAGGGCGTGATGGAGGCCGAGCTCAGCGCAGCGATGACGAAGTTCAGCGCGATCGGCGCCGCCGGGATCGTGCTCGATATCAAGACCGGCGAAGTCATCGCCATGACCTCGCTTCCCCAGCTCAATCCCAACAAGCCCGGGCGCAACGCGGAGCAGGCGGGATTCAACCGGGCGACGCTGGGCGTCTACGAGCTCGGCTCGACCTTCAAGCCGTTCACCGTCGCGATGGCGATGGACACCGGCCACGTGAAGAGCTTCGGCCAGATGTACAATTGCCCGCGCGGGCTTCGGGCGGGCGGCTTCACCATCACCGACACCCATCCGTTCGGCCGGGCCTGCAGCGTCGCCGAGATCATGGCGGAATCGTCGAACATCGGCACCGCCCAGATCGCGGCCCAGGTCGGCTCGGCCAAGCAGCAGGAGTTCCTCCGCAAGATGGGCTTCCTGGAGCCGATCTCGATCGAGCTGAACGAGCGCGGACGGACCCTCACTCCGGGCTCCAACTGGGGCGAGGTCGCGACGATGACCGTCGGCTACGGCCACGGCATCGCGGTCACTCCGCTCCACCTCGCCAACGGCTACGCCACGTTGTTCAACGGCGGAATCTGGCGGCCCACCACCCTGCTCAAGCACGACAGGAACTATCCCGTCCCGCAGGGCCGCCGGGTATTCAGCGAAGAGACGTCCTACCGGATGCGCGCGCTTCTGCGGCTGGTGGTCACCGACGGAACCGGCGGCAAGGCCGACGCCAAGGGCTACCGGGTCGGAGGCAAGACCGGGACGGCCGAGAAGATCGTCGGCGGCCGCTATACCGGAGCCGCGGTCGTCACCACCTTCGCCGGCGTATTCCCGATGGACGAGCCCCGCTACGTGGTCGTCGCGATGCTCGACGATCCCAAATCGACCGCCGAGACCTTCGGCTTCCACACGGCCGGCTGGAACGTCGCTCCGGTCGTGTCCAAGGTGATCGGCCGGATCGGCGCCCTGCTCGGAGTGCAGCCGGACGAGCATCGCGACGCGGACATGGCCGAGGTTCTCCAATACGTTAAAAAGGAAGACTGATCGATGCGCCTCGCCGACCTCGCGGGAATCGGCGGCGATTCCCGGGTGACGGGATTCGCGATCGATCACCGCAAGGTCGCTCCGGGCACAATCTTCGGCGCCTTCCGCGGAAGCGTCTTCAACGGCGAGGACTTCATCGGGCAGGCGGTCGGCGCCGGGGCGGTGGCGGTCGTGGCCCGCCCGGACGTCACGGTCGAAGGCGCAGCCCATGTCGCCGCCGAGGAGCCGAGGCGCGAGTTCGCCCGGCTCGCCGCGAAATTCTTCGAGCCCTTCCCGGAGACGGTCGTCGCGGTCACCGGGACCAACGGCAAGACGTCGAGCGTCGAGCTGACCCGCCAATTGTGGCGCATGGCGGGCCGTCACGCCGCTTCGATCGGAACCCTCGGGGTCACCACCGCCGACGACCGGACGACGACCGGGCTGACGACTCCCGACATCGTCACCTTCCTTTCCAACATGGCCGGGCTCGCCCGCGAGGGAGTCACCCACGCGGCGTTCGAGGCCTCGAGCCACGGACTGTCGCAATATCGAACCGAGGGGCTGCCGGTGCGGGCGGCGGCGTTCACCAACTTCACCCGCGACCATCTCGACTATCACGGGACGATGGAGGCCTATTTCGAGGCCAAGATGCGGCTGTTCGAGGAAGTGGTCGAGCCGGACGGAGCGGCGGTGATCTGGAGCGACGATGCGAAGTCGGACGAAGTGGCGAAGCGGGCCGCGGCGCGCGGGCTTCGGATTCTCACCGTGGGCCGTCGGGGCGAGGCGCTGAAGCTCGTCGGCCGCGAGGCGACCCAGCTCGGCCAGCGGCTTAGCGTGGAGGCCGAGGGCAAGACCCACAAGATAGAGCTTCCGCTGATCGGGGCCTACCAGGCGGCCAACGCCCTGACCTGCGCCGGCCTGGTGCTTGCGACTGGGGGCGACCTTTCGACGACATTGGCGAGCCTGGGCCGGGTCCAGGGCGTCCGCGGGCGCCTCGAGCGGGCGGTGATCACCCGGGCGGGAGCGCCCGTCTATGTCGATTATGCGCATACCCCGGATGCGATCGAGGCGGCGATCGAAGCGCTTCGGCCGCACGCCCGCGACCGGCTGATCATCGTCTTCGGCGCCGGCGGCGACCGCGACGTCGGCAAGAGGGCGCAGATGGGCGCGGTCGCCGCTCGGCTGGCGGATCTCGCGATCGTCACGGACGACAATCCGAGGAGCGAGGACCCGGCGGCGATCCGGCGCGACATCATGGAGGGCGCCCGCGAGGCGCGCGAGGTCCCGGGTCGCCGCGAGGCGATCGCCGAGGCGGTGGCCGAGGCTGGGGCGGGCGACATCGTCCTCCTCGCCGGCAAGGGCCACGAGCAGGGCCAGGTCGTCGGCGACAAGGTGCTCCCCTTCGACGACGTCACCGTCGCCAGAGAATGCGCGGCATGAGCGCTCAAACACCTCAGTCACTTAAAATTCGGTGTCAGACACCGAATTTCGAAAATTGGTGTCTGACACCGAATTTTTTCGGGGTGGCGCGGTGAGCGGGCTCTGGACCTCGGCGGAAATCGCCGCGGCGGTCGGCGGCACCGCCCATGGCGCTTTCGAGGCCACCGGAGTCGCCTTCGATTCCCGCGAGGTGGAGGCCGGCCACCTGTTCGTCGCGATGAAGGGGGAGGCCACCGACGGGCACCTGTTCCTCGACAAGGCCTTCGCCGCCGGCGCCGCCGGGGCGATCGTCTCGGAGGAGATCGACCGCCCCCACGTCCGGGTCGCCGACACAAGCGCCGCTCTCGACGCCCTCGGCCGGGCCGCCCGCGGCCGGACCTCCGCCCGGATCTGCGGGGTCACCGGCTCGGCCGGCAAGACCGGGACCAAGGAGGCGCTCTACGCCGCACTCGAGCGCTGCGCGCCCGGCGAGGCGCACCGGTCGGTCAAGAGCTACAACAACCATGTCGGAGTCCCGCTCTCGCTGGCCCGGATGCCGGCGGAGACCCGCTTCGGCGTGTTCGAGATGGGAATGAACCATAAAGGCGAGCTTGCCCAGCTCACCCGGCTGGTCAGGCCCAACGTCGCAATCGTCACCACCATCGCCTCGGCGCACCGCGAATTCTTCGACAGCGAGGAGGCGATCGCCGACGCCAAGGGCGAGATCTTCCAGGGCCTCGAGGAGGGCGGGGTGGCCCTCGTTCCCCACGACAGCCCGTATCGGAACCGCCTCGCCGCCGCCGCCCGGCCCTATGCCGCGCGGGTATTGAGCTTCGGACTTACCGACGGCGCCGACATCCGTGCCCGGGACGTCGTCCCTTCGCCCGGCGGCGGCTCGCTCGTCACGGCGACCCTGCCCGGCGCAGAGCTGACCTTCACGGTCGCTCAGCCCGGCAACCATTGGGTGTCGAACGCGCTCGCCGTGATCGGCGCGGTCGAAGCCCTGGGCGGCGATCTCGCCCAGGCCGGCCTCGCCCTGGCCGACCTTCCCGGAATCAAGGGCCGGGGCGAACGGCACCGGATCGCCCTGGGCGGCGGGGAGGCGCTTCTTATCGACGAGAGCTACAACGCCAATCCCGCCTCGATGGAGGCCACCTTGAGGACGTTCGGAGCGCTCTCCGTCCCGGGTCGGCGAATCGCGGTGCTCGGAGGAATGAAGGAGCTGGGGAGCAGCTCGGACGACTTCCACGCCGGCCTGGCCGGGCCGGTCGAGGAGGCCGGGATCGGGCTCGCGATCCTCGTCGGCGACGAGATGGCGGCACTGGCGAAAGCCCTTGGCGCAAAGGTCAAAATGGCGCATGTGCCGGACACCGCGACGGCGATCGAGCTTGCTCGGGCCGAGGCCCGGCCGGGCGACGCGATTCTCGTCAAGGGATCCAACTCGATCGGCCTGGCCGCCCTCGTCGAGGCGCTGGCGGGCGGGAAAAGCTGATGTTTCTTTGGATTGCCGAACAGCTTGGCTTCCCGGGGGTGTTCAACCTCTTCCGCTACATCACGTTCAGGGCCGGAGCGGCGACGGCGACGGCCTTGCTGATCGGCCTGATCATCGGCCCCAAGTTCATCGGCTGGCTCCGGGTCCGGCAGGGGCACGGCCAGCCGATCCGGCTCGACGGCCCGCAGTCGCACCTCGCCAAGCGGGGCACCCCGACGATGGGCGGCCTGATGATCCTCACGTCGCTGACCGTGTCGATGCTCCTTTGGATGGACTTCAGGAACACCTTCCTTTGGGCCTGCCTGTTCATCACCGTCGGCTTCGGGCTGATCGGATTCCTGGACGATTACGACAAGGTAACGAAGCGCCACCATGCCGGAATTTCGGGCAGGACCCGGCTGCTCGCGGAATTCGTGGTGGCCGGGATCGGCTGCACGATCATCACCTGGGGGGCCGGGACGGAGCTCTACATCCCCTTCTACAACGGGCCCGTCGTCGACCTCGGCTTCTTCTACCCCTTCTTCGGAGCCTTCGTCGTGGTCGCGTTCGGCAATGCGGTGAACCTCACCGACGGGCTGGACGGGCTCGCAACCATGCCGGTGATCATCGCAAGCCTCGCCTTCCTCGTCATCTCCTACGTGGCCGGAAACGCCGTCTTCGCGGCCTATCTCGGGATCCCCTTCGTCCAGGGCGCGGGCAACCTGCCCATCCTGTGCTCGGCGATCGTCGGGGCCGGACTCGCCTTCCTCTGGTTCAACGCGCCCCCGGCCGCGGTCTTCATGGGGGACACCGGAAGCCTCGCGCTCGGCGGGGCGCTCGGAGCCATCGCGGTCGCCACCCAGCACGAGATCGTTCTCGGGATCATCGGCGGCCTGTTCGTGGTCGAGGCGATGAGCGTGATCATCCAGGTCTTCTTCTACAAAAGGACCGGGCGCCGGATCTTCAAGATGGCGCCCATCCACCATCATTTCGAGCAGATCGGCTGGTCGGAGGCGACCATCGTCATCCGCTTCTGGATCATCGCCTTCGTCCTGGCGCTCGCCGGGCTGTCGACGTTGAAGCTGAGATGATCGGGTCGAGCGCCTTTGCCGGGAAAAAATACGCGGTCTACGGACTCGCGCGCTCCGGCATGGCGACCGTCGAGGCGCTGCTCGCCAGCGGCGCCGAGGTGATGGCCTGGGATCAGAACGAGGCGGCTCGGGCCCAACTCAAATCCTCCCCCGGATTTCCGGGGGAGGGGGACGAGGCGAAGCCTGGTGGAGGGGTTCTTACGCCGCAAGCTCCTCCACCGTCCTTCGGACGGTCCCCCTCCCCTGCAAATGCAGGGGAGGAACTTCCGCTTCGCCTCGCCGATCCGCTGACGACCTCGCTCTACGGCTATGACGGGATCGTCGTCTCTCCGGGCGTGCCGCTGAACCGGCATCCGATCGCGGCCCGGGCCCGCGAGGCGGGGGTCCCCTTAATCGGAGACATCGAACTCTTCGCGCAGGCTCGGCCTACGCTCCCTTCGCACCAGGTGGTCGGTATCACCGGCACCAACGGCAAGTCGACGACCACCGCCCTGGTCCACCACATCGTCCAGACCGCCGGACGCCCGTCCACCATGGCGGGCAATATCGGTTTCCCGATCCTCGGCCAGGAGCCCCTGCCCGAAGCCGGCGTCTACGTCCTCGAGCTCTCCTCCTACCAGATCGACCTCACTCATAGCCTGGACTGCGACGTCTCGGTGCTCCTCAACATCACTCCGGACCATCTCGACCGCTACGACGGGGTGGACGATTATGCCGCCTCGAAGGCGCGGCTGTTCGCGATGCAGTCGTCCGGCCATGTCGCGGTGATCGCGGCCGAGGACGATTACACGCGCGCCATCGCCGGACAGATCAACGGGCGCAAGATGCTGGTATCGTCCGATCGGCTGAAGGACCAGTCGCTGTGGCCGGCGCTTCAAGGGCCTCACAACGCCCAGAACATCGCGGCCGCGGTGGCGGTGGCGAAAGCGCTCGGGGTGGCCGACGAGGCGATCGCTCGAGGCCTCGCCACCTATCCCGGCCTTCCCCACCGGATGGAGCGGGTCGCCGAGAAGAACGGAGTTTTGTTCGTCAACGACAGCAAGGCGACCAACCCGACTTCGGCGGCGCCGGCGCTCGCGGCCTATCCGGCGGTGCATTGGATCCTGGGCGGGCTTCCCAAGTCGGACGATCTCGACGCCTGCGAGCCGTTCCTCGATCATGTCCGCGCCGCCTATACGATCGGGGAGGCCGGGCCGATGTTCGCCAGGCTGCTTCGGGAGAAGGTGCCGGTCAACGAGTGCGAGATGCTGTTCGAGGCGGTCGGAGCGGCGGCCGAGGCCGCGAAGCCGGGCGAGGTGGTGCTTTTGTCGCCCGCGTGCGCCTCGTTCGACCAGTTCCGGGATTATGAGGCGCGGGGGGATGCTTTCCGGGCCGCGGTGGAGGCGTTGTAGATGGGCGTAGTCGCACAGCTGAAGAGCAGGACCGAGAACCGGCTGGGCCGGTCGGACCGAAGCGCCGCCGGGCGATGGTTCTGGGAGATCGACCGGGTCCTGCTCTTCTTCGTCGCGGTGCTGATCGCGATCGGCCTCATCGCCGTCGCCGCCGCTTCTCCGGCCGCCGGCCAGCGCCTGTCCGGCGGCGGGGTGAGCTATACGCCGCTCCACTATTTCTACCGCCAGCTGGTGTGGATCATCGTCGCCCTTCCGGTGATGGTCGCGGTCTCGATGCTTCCGAGGACCAAGGCCAAGCGCTGGTGCCTGATCGGGACCTTGTTCTTCACGGCGCTCCTGTTCCTGGTCCCGATCGTCGGGGTCGAGGTGAACGGAGCCAGGCGCTGGCTCGGAGTCGGATTCTCGCAGTTCCAGCCGTCCGAATTCCTGAAGCCGCTCTACATCGTCTCCATCGCCTGGATGCTCTCGCTGAAGGAGCAGGACTCGAGCCTCCCGGTGGTTCCTCTGTCCGGGATCTGCACCGGCCTCATCGCGCTTCTCCTCATGCAGCAGCCCAATTTCGGAGAGACGATCATCTTCGCCGCGGCGTGGGTCATGCTCCTCACCTTGTCGGGGGTGTCGCTGAGGACCCTGGGGCTGCTCGCGGTGGGGGGAATAATCGCGATCGTCCTGGCCTATTTCTTCTATCCCGTCGCGACGACGCGGATCGACGCCTTCCTGTTCAGCGGCGCGGGCGGGCACGACAATTACCAGACGGAATCGGCGCTCAGGACTCTGACCGCGGGCGGGCTGTTCGGAGCCGGGCCGGGGGCGGGGGTGCGCAAGTTCCACCTGCCGGAGCCGCACACCGACTACATCTTCTCGGTGATCGGCGAGGAGTTCGGGATCATCGCCTGCCTCGCGATCGCGGTCATCTACCTGGTCATCGTCGCCCGGGTGCTGATCCGGCTTCTCCACGAGGAGGACAAGTTCGTCGTCCTCGCCGCCGCCGGCCTCGTCTGCCAGTTCGGGCTGCAGGCGCTGATCAACATGGCGGTCAACGTCCAGATCGCTCCGTCCAAGGGGATGACGTTGCCGTTCATCAGCTATGGCGGCTCGTCGATGGTGGCCTTGTCGATCGGGATGGGGCTCCTGCTCGCCTTCACCCGGAGGAATCCGTATCTTCACCGGTCCCCCTACGTGGTGAAATGGAGCGGGCGATGAGGAGCTTTACCGCGAAAATCCTCCCCCGGATTTCCGGGGGAGGGGGACCAGGCGAAGCCTGGTGGAGGGGTTCTTCGGACTCGGGAAGGCCCCTCCACCACCCTTCGGGTGGTCCCCCTCCCCTGCAAATGCAGGGGAGGACTTCATGCTGAGCCGCCACTACGTCCTCGCCGCGGGCGGCACCGGCGGGCACATGATCCCCGCCCATGCTTTGGCAGAGGAGCTGATGCGGCGCGGCCACCGGGTCGCGCTCGTCACCGACGACCGCGGGGCTCGGATCCCGGGCCTGTTCGAGGGGGTTCCGGTCCACATCCTCCCGGCGGGACGGCTGGGCGGAGGGCCGGTCGGCTGGGTCCGGGCGATAAGCAAGATCTTCACCGGCCGGGCGATGGCGTCGAGGCTCTACGAGACGTTCGAGCCTTCGGCGGTGATCGGGTTCGGCGGCTATCCGGCGCTTCCGGCACTAATGGCGGCCCAGCGCGACAAGATCCCGACCCTGATCCACGAGCAGAATGCGGTGCTCGGCCGGGTCAACCGGATCGTCTCCGGCCGGGTCGACGCCATCGCCACCGCCTATCCCAACGTCCAGCGCCTGGCCAAAAGCCGCGAGGCCAAGACCCATCTGGTCGGCAATCCGGTGCGCGACGAGGTGCTCGCGCTTCGCGACCAGCCCTATCCGGAGCTGACCGACGAGGGCGTCTTCCGGCTGCTCGTCACCGGCGGGAGCCAGGGGGCGACCATCCTTTCCGAGGTGGTGCCCGAGGCGCTCGGCCTCCTGCCCGAGCATTTCCGCCGGCGACTGCAGGTCACCCAGCAATGCCGGGCCGAGGACATAGAGAGCGTCCGCGCGCGCTACGCGGCGCTGGGCATCGCCGCCGATCTCGCCACCTACATTCCAGACATGCCGGACAAGATCGCCTGGACCCACCTCGTCATCGCCCGCGCCGGAGCCTCGACCATCGCCGAGCTCACGGTCGCCGGGCGTCCCGCCATACTCATTCCGCTGCCGTCTGCGACCGACGACCACCAGACCGCCAACGCCCGCGAAATGGCCAAAGCGGGCGGCGCCCGGACGATCGGCCAGCGAAACTTCACTCCGGTCGAGCTCGCCAAGCAGATGCAGAAGCTCGGCCTCGAGCCCGCCGCTCTCGCCAATGCGGCTTCGCGGGCCTGGGCCGTCGGGCGCCCGAACGCGGCGAGCGACCTCGCCGACCTGGTCGAACTCACCGGCCGCGACCTCGGCACCGACCCGATTCCGGCCGAGGAGATGATCCTCACGCCTATTCCGGGCGGGGCCTTCGCCTGATGGTGGGGCGGGGGATGAGAGGGGTCGCCAAGGACATCGGCACAATCCATTTCGTGGGGATCGGCGGAATCGGAATGTCGGGAATCGCCGAGGTGATGCACATCCTGGGCTACGAGGTGCAGGGCTCCGACGTCGCCGAAGGCTATGTCGTCGAGGGGCTGCGCAAGGCCGGCATCCCGGTCAAGGTCGGCCACCATCCCGACAATCTCGGCGACGCGGCGGTGGTGGTGATCTCGACCGCGATCCGGAAGGACAATCCCGAGCTGGTCTGCGCCTATGAGCGGCGCATCCCGGTGGTCCGAAGGGCGGAGATGCTTGCCGAGCTGATGCGGCTGAAATCGACCGTCGCGGTGGCCGGGACTCACGGCAAGACCACTACGACCTCGATGATCGCGGCGATGCTCGACGCCGGCGGGATCGACCCGACGGTGATCAACGGCGGGATCATCAACGCCTACGGCTCCAACGCCCGGCTCGGAAGCTCCGACTGGATGGTGGTCGAGGCCGACGAGAGCGACGGAAGCTTCCTGAGGCTCGACGGGACCCTCGCGGTGGTCACCAACATCGATCCCGAGCATCTCGACCATTACGGCAGCTTCGAGAAGGTGAAGGACGCCTTCGTCGAGTTCGTCGAGAACGTGCCCTTCTACGGCGCCGCCTTGCTCTGCGTCGACCATCCCGAGGTCCAGACGATCATCCCGAGGCTCCGCGACAGGCGGGTGGTGACCTACGGCTTCGCGGCGCTTGCCGACGTTCGCGGCGAGAATGTCCGGCCGGTGCCTGGCGGCAACTTGTTCGACGTCTCGATTCGCGACCGGGCCGGCGACGTCGCCACGATCACCGACATCGAGCTGCCCATGCCCGGACGGCACAACGTCCAGAACGCGCTCGCCGCGATCGGAGTCGCCGCCGAGCTCGGAATCCCGCACGACACCATCGCCAAAGGCTTCGAGAAGTTCGGCGGGGTCAAGAGGCGCTTCACCAAGGTGGGCGAGATCGAGGGCGCGACGATCATCGACGATTACGGCCATCACCCGACCGAGATCCGGGCCGTGCTGTCGGCGGCGCGCGAGGGCGCCCAGGGCCGGGTCATCGCCGTGGTCCAGCCCCATCGCTATACCCGGCTTCGCGACCTGATGGAGGAGTTCCAGGGCGCCTTCAACGACGCCGACGTGGTCTATGTGACCCCCGTCTACCCGGCCGGCGAGGAGCCGATCGAGGGGGTGGATTCCGAAGCTCTGGCGGAAGGGCTGAAGCAACGCGGCCACCGCGCGGTCAAGGCCGTCGCCGACCTCGAGGAGCTCTGCCTCGCCCTTCGCGACCTCGCCGCCGCCGGCGACATGGTGATCTGCCTCGGCGCCGGCGACATCACCAAGTGGGCGGCGGCCCTGGCCGACGGGATCGCCTGCGCGAGGCGTGAGAAATGAGCGGCCCGCGCAGAAAATTGGTGTCAGGCACCAATTTCTATCCCTTTGATTCTAAAGGCCCGCCGCGCAGGCAATTGGTGCCTTGCACCCTTTTCGTAAGGGCCGCGCGATGAGCGGGGTGATCGAGCTTCCGCGCCTCGCCGGCGGCGTCGAGCCGGGCGGCTCGCTCGCCGACTTCATCTGGTTCAGGACCGGCGGCCCAGCCGAATGGCTGGTTCGCCCCGACCGCGCCGAGGACCTCGCCCGCTTCCTTTCCGAGCTCGATCCGGCGGTTCCGGTCATGCCGGTGGGAGTCGGCTCCAACCTGATCGTCCGCGACGGCGGGGTGCCGGGCGTCGTGGTTCGCCTGCCCAAGGCGATGAGCCAGGTCCATGTCGAGCCCGGCAACCGGGTGCGGGCCGGCGGAGGAGCGATGGGAATCACGGTCGCTTCGAAAGCGCGCGATGCGGATATCGCGGGGCTCGAATTCCTTCGCGGCATTCCGGGCACCGCCGGCGGAGCGGTGAGGATGAATGCCGGCGCCTATGGCCGCGAAGTCTCCGACATCCTCGTCGAGGCGACCCTGGTCCTTCGCGACGGCCGGGTCGAGACCTGGCCGGCGGAGCGGCTCGGCTACACTTACCGCCACAGCGAGGTGCCGGAGGGCGCGGTTGTCGTCGAGGCATTGTTCGAGGGCGTGCCGGGGGAGCGTGCCCTGATCGGCGCGGAGATGGACCGGATCGCCGCCGAGCGCGAGGCGAGCCAGCCGCTGAGGAGCCGGACGGGCGGCTCGACCTTCAAGAATCCGCCGGGCGCCAAGGCCTGGAAGCTGATCGACGAGGCCGGCTGCCGTGGACTCACCATCGGAGATGCTCAAGTCTCTGAAAAGCATTGCAACTTCCTGCTCAACCTAGGCAAGGCGAGCAGTGCCGACATCGAGGCCCTGGGCGAGGAGGTGCGGCGGCGCGTGCTGGCGAATTCGGGCGTGATGCTGGAGTGGGAGATTCAGAGGGTGGGAGTGGAGGGATGATGAGCCCCGGTCATCCCGGGAGGGACCCCAAAAAAGCAGTACTTTTTTGGGAGCCCGAAAGCCGGGACCTCATGTCGGAAAAGCACGACGGGCCTCCCCGAGGCCCCGGCTTTCGCCGGGGTGACGGATCGTGACCAACCCCCTCCACATCGCAGTGCTGATGGGCGGCTGGTCCGCCGAGCGCGAGGTTTCGCTGATGAGCGGCCGGGACATCGCGGCAGCGCTGGAGAGCCTGGGCCACCGCGTCACCCGGATCGACATGGGCCGGGACGTCGCCGAGCGGCTTCGCGAGGCGGCGCCGGACGTCGTCTTCAACGCGCTCCACGGAACGCCGGGCGAGGACGGCACGGTGCAGGGCCTGATGGACCTGATGGGACTGAAATACACCCACAGCGGAGTGGAGACGTCGGTCATCGCCATCGACAAGGAGCTGACCAAGATGGTCCTCGTCCCGCGCGGCATAAGGATGCCGGAAGGGACGATGGTCGAAAGCGAAAGCCTGTACGCGGGCGACCCGATCGCCCGGCCCTATGTCCTCAAGCCGGTCAACGAAGGCTCGTCGGTCGGAGTGGCGATCGTCACCGAAGGGGGCAATTACGGCGATCCGATCGGCCGCGACAGCGAGGGACCGTGGCGGCATTTCGAGCGGCTCCTTGCAGAGCCCTTCATTCGCGGCCGGGAGCTGACGGTGGCGGTCCTCGGCGACGAGGCGCTCGCCGTCACCGAGCTCCAGCCCAAATCGGGCTTCTACGATTACGACGCCAAATATACGGAAGGGATGACCCAGCACATCTGCCCCGCCGAGGTCCCGGAAGAGATCGCCCTGGC
The DNA here is from genome assembly GCA_036388065.1 of Allosphingosinicella sp. Taxonomy (GTDB): domain Bacteria; phylum Pseudomonadota; class Alphaproteobacteria; order Sphingomonadales; family Sphingomonadaceae; genus Allosphingosinicella. The sequence continues at coordinate 16,345 of DASVSP010000062.1, read as the reverse complement.
GGCGATGCGGATGGCGATCGACGGGCATCGGGCGCTCGGTTGCCGGGGTTGCTCGCGCGCCGATTTCCGCTGGGACGACGAGCAGGGCGAGGCCGGGCTCTATCTGCTCGAGATCAACACCCAGCCGGGAATGACTCCCTTGAGCCTCGTGCCGGAGCAGGCACGGTACCGCGGAATGAGCTATGCCGAGCTCGTTCAGAAGATCGTGGAGGAAGCGTTATGAGCAAGGCGATCGCGCGCGGCTCGCAGGGGCGAAGCAAAGCCAAGGCCCCGGCGCGCGGCGCCGGAAAAGGCGGGGGCCGGCGCGGGCGCGGGGAACCGCCCGAGCCCGCGCTTCCCGAAGCGGTGCGCCGACTCAGCTGGTGGATCTTCCTCGGTATGATGATCGCTCTCGCCGGCGCACTGCTCTGGGCCCTTCGGATCCCGCAGATGGTCGGCGGAACCCTGGGCGAGAGCGTCGGCGAGATGGGCTTCGCGATGAAGCGGGTGGAGATCAAGGGCGCCGATCATATCCGCCAGATCGACGTCTACAACATCGCCTTCGACCAGCCTTCGACCGCGATGCCGATGGTCGACCTCGAGGCGACCCGGCAGCGCCTGCTCCAGTTCGGCTGGGTTCGCGACGCCCGGGTGTCGAGGCGGCTTCCCGACACCCTGGTCGTCGACATCGTCGAGCGCCGGCCCGCCGCCATCTGGCAGCACAACCAGCGCCTCGCTTTGATCGACGTGGACGGAGTCGTCCTCGAGGCGGTCAAGCTCGACGCGATGCCCGATCTGCCGCTCCTGATCGGCCCCGCCGCGAATCTCCACGCGGGCGAGCTCGCCCGGCTCACCCAGTCGGCGCCCAACCTCAAGCCGGCCATGGCGGGCGCGAGCTGGGTCGGCGGGCGCCGCTGGGACCTGCGCTTCCAGTCGGGCGAAGTGCTCGCTCTTCCGGAAGGAGAGGCGGCGGCGCGGAAGGCACTGGCGAAATTCGCGAGCATGGATTCGTCGGTCCAGCTGCTCGGCAAGGGCTATGTCCGGATCGACATGCGCGATCCCAAGCGGATGCTGATCCGGCTTCCGGGCGATCCGGGAAGCACCGTCCCCGACATCGTTCCCGAGGCGCCCCCGGCGGCGGGCCCGGCAGGCGGCGACGTCGACACCGCCCGGACGATCTGATGAAGCGTCCCACCGTCCAGGCCCAGCGCAAGCTCGTCACCGCGCTCGATGTCGGCTCGTCGAAAGTCTCGGCTCTGATCGCCGAAAGGGGCGACGACGGTCGGCTCAAGATCCTCGGCACCGGCCAGCGCCAGAGCCAGGGCGTGAAGCGCGGCTTCATCGCCGACATGGAGAAGACCGAGGGCGCGATCCGCGAAGCGGTCGAGCAGGCCGAACGGATCGCCGCGACGAACATCGAGGACGTCTTCGTGGGCTTCTCGGCCGGCGGCCTGGTCAGCACCGTCGCGAGCGTCGAGCTCCAGATCGGCGGGCGCCGGATCGAGAAGGCGGATATCGACCAGCTGCTCGGGATCGGCCGCGAGTCGATCAGCGGCGACGGCCGGATGATCCTCCACGCCCTTCCGGCGCTCTACACCGTCGACGGGCTCGAGGGCGTGAAGAAGTCGCTCGGCCTCCATGCCGACAAGCTCGCGGTCGACATCCACGTCATCGCGGGCGACCCGTCGCCGGTCCGCAACCTCGACCTGTGCGTTCGCTCCGCCCATCTCGGAGTCGAGGCGATCGTCGCCTCGCCGGTCGCGGCGGGGAAGGCGTGCCTCAGCGACGAGGAACGCGAGCTCGGAGTGGCCCTGGTCGAGCTCGGAGCCGGGGTGACCAACGTCTCGGTCTTCGCCGGCGGAATGCTGCTCGGCCTGAAGTCGATCCCGATCGGCGGAATCGACATCACCGACGACATCGCCTCCTCCTTCGGCACACGGCGGGTCGAGGCGGAGCGGATGAAATGCTTCTACGGCTCGGCGACCACCTCTCCGCGCGACAATCACGACATGATCGAGCTTTCGCCGATCGCCGGCTCGGAGGAGGGGACCGAGGCGGCCCGGATCACCCGTGCCCAGCTGATCGCAGTGATCCGACAGCGGCTCGAGCACCTCACCGGAGAGATCGCAGCGACCCTCAAGGATCTCGGCTTCGGAGGGCCGTTCGGGCGGCAGGTGGTCCTGACCGGCGGAGGCTCCGAGCTCAAGGGAATCGCCGATTACGCGCAGGGGGTGCTGGGCCGGGCGGTGCGGATCGGACGTCCGAACCTGCCGGGGCTCCCCGACGCCCATTCCGGGCCCGGATTCACCACCCTCGTCGGCCTCGCTTTGTTCGCCGCTTCGGACGAGCTGGACCTGAGATCGGTGATGTCCCCGGACCGGATCATGCCTCGCGAGACGGGGGGAAACCTCGTCCAGCGGCTGATCAGCGCGGTGAAGAGCGGCTTTTGAGATTCAAGGCGTGGCGCGCGGGACTCACTTGCGTGACTTTTGGGGCTCACACGGGGGTCTCCACACCGAAAAAATACCGGTTCGTTAACTTTTTGCTCGCGCCCAAGAATCGCTTCGTGCAAAGTGAGTTAACGAGTTGGTCCCGTTGGGCGAATGCAGGGGGAGAGCAAGAATGAGCATCGACTTCATCCGGCCGGAAGTAGATGAACTGAGGCCCCGGATCAGCGTCATCGGCGTCGGCGGCGCCGGCGGCAACGCGGTGGCGAACATGATCGCGAACGACGTCCAGGGCGTCGACTTCATCGTCGCCAACACGGACGCCCAGGCGCTCAACGCCTCGCCCGCCGACCAGCGCATCCAGCTCGGCCTCAGGATCACCCAGGGTCTCGGCGCCGGCTCGCGGCCGGAGATCGGCAAGGCGGCCGCCGAAGAGGCGATCGACGAGATCGAGAAGGCGCTCGAGGGCGCCCATATGTGCTTCATCGCCGCAGGGATGGGCGGAGGCACCGGCACAGGCGCGGCTCCGGTCATCGCCAAGGCGGCGCGCGACCGCGGGGTTCTCACCGTCGGAGTGGTCACAAAGCCGTTCAGCTTCGAGGGCAACCGGCGCGGCCGCTCGGCCGAAGCCGGGATCGAGGAGCTTCAGGCGCATGTCGACACCCTGATCGTCATCCCCAACCAGAACCTCTTCCGGATCGCCAACCCGAACACGACCTTCAAGGAAGCGTTCATGATGGCCGACGAGGTCCTCCAGCAGGGCGTCCGCGGGATCACCGACCTGATGGTCATGCCCGGCCTCATCAACCTCGACTTCGCCGACGTCCGCTCGGTGATGGGCGAGATGGGCAAGGCGATGATGGGAACCGGCGAAGCCTCCGGCGACAACCGCGCCATCGAGGCGGCCGAGAAGGCGATCGCCAACCCGCTGCTCGACGGAGTCAGCATGAAGGGCGCCCGCGGAGTGATCATCTCGATCACCGGCGGCGAGGACATGCGGCTGATGGAGGTCGACGAGGCCGCGAGCCACATCAAGGAGCTGGTCGATCCCGATGCCAACATCATCTGGGGCTCGGCCTTCAACAACGAGCTCGAAGGCAGGATCCGGGTCTCCGTGGTCGCCACCGGGATCGACGCCGAGGCGGCCACCCAGGCGCCGCCTTTGCCGGCCAAGGTCTTCACCTTCCCCGGAGCACGCACGGCCGCTCCCGCCGCGGAGCCTTCGAAGATCACTTTGACTCCGCCCGAGGCCGCCGCTCCCGAAGCGGCGCCGCAGCCCGAGACCGCCGAAACGCCCGGCGACGAGCTGACCCTCGACGAGCCGGTCGCCGAGGAAGCCGGGGAAGAGCTCCTGCTCGACGCCGCGATGCTCGGCGACGAGGACGACGGCGGCGAGAGCTTCATCGAAGAGGATTTCGCCGGCGGACCCGAGAGCGTCGCTCCCGGTACGCGAAGCTGGATCGACGGCGAGCCTGAAGCCGCCGCCGAATCCGACGCTCGTCCGGCGCGGGAGGGGGGCACCCTGTTCGAGCGAATGTCGAGCATCGCGCGCGGCGCCGCCAAGGCGCAGGTCGAGGAAGAGCCCCAGCCGCGCCTTCGCCGGGACCCGCTCGACATTCCGAGGTTCCTCGGCCGGCAGAACAACCAGTAGTCCACCCGTCGCCCCGGCGAAAGCCGGGGCCTCGGGGAGACCCGCGGAGACTTCTTGCCCCAAGGTCCCGGCTTTCGCCGGGATGACGGATTTTTTGCGCCAGAACCTCTTATTCTTCAGCCAGTTACCCCTCCACCAGGCTTCGCATGGTCCCCTTCCCCACGGCTTCGCCGCAGGGAGGCAACACCTGAACGCACGGCAGTTGCTCCTGCCGGAACCAACCGCTCTAAGCGCAACATGACTTCATTGCGGAGGGGTGTCCGGCTCGGCCTGGCCGTGCTGGGCGCGGGGACAATGTTCACGGCGGCGCCGGCCTCGGCGCAGACCGGTACAGCGACGGGCGCCTTTACGGAGAGCCCGAACGCCGCGCTGTCGCGCAGCCTTCGAAGCCTTGCCGCCAATCCCAAGAGCGCCACCGCCTTGATGGGCGCAGGCAAGGCGGCGCTCGAGCTCGGGGATCCGCAGGCCGCCCTCACCTTCTTCGCCCGAGCCGAGGAGCAGATGCCGCGCGACGGCCGGGTCAAGATGTGGATCGCCTCGGCGCTGGTTCAGCTGCAGCAGCCGCACGCCGCTCTCAAATTCTTCCGCGACGCGAGCGATCTCGGGGTCCCGGCCGCGGAATTCGCTCGAGAGCGCGGCCTTGCCCATGACATCGCCGGCAATCCGCGCGAGGCGCAGCGCGACTATCGGATAGCGCTTCAAAAGGGCCGGGACGACGAGACCACCCGGCGGCTGGCGCTGTCGCTCGCGATCACCGGCGAGCGCGAGCCGGCGTTGCGGCTGCTCGAGGATCAGCTGCTCGTCCGGGACCGTGCAGCGGAGCGCGCCCGGGCCCTGATCCTGGCCTTGACCGGCGACACCGCCGGCGCCGCCCGCGCCGTCCAGGCCGCGATGCCGGGGCCTCAGGCCGGAGCGATGAGCCCCTTCCTGGCGCGGCTGCCGACCCTTTCCCCGGCGGAGCGGGCGCTGGCCGTCCATCTCGGCGTGTTCCCCCGCGACGGCCGCACCGCGGCACCGTCCACTTATGCGGTGAACGATTTCGCAGCCGCGGTCACCGATGCGGGCCGCCCGGACCCGAGCCGGGGATCGCTCGCCCGCCGCTCGTCTCCGCCGCCAGAGCCGGTCTCGACCGATTCGCGCCGGCGTCCCGCGTCGGAAGCCGGGCTGGCCCCGGCGGTGCGCCGAACGACCGCCGCGCTGCGTCCGGCGGCCAAGGCCCCGGCCGAGGAGACGCTCGCCGGAGTGAGGCAGCGCAAGACCCCGAGCCGGCCCTCCGCCAGCCCGGGCTTCGCGGCGAGCAATTCGCATTGGGCCATGTCACGCGGTCTCGACCTGGCGCCGTCGCGGCGCAAGCCGGACCCGCAGCCCAAGCCGGCCCGCCCCGATCCCGCCCCGACCGCCGTTCCTTCGGAAACCGCGACGGCCCAGGCCGTCGCGCCGCCGGCGGCCGGCGTCCCGAAGGAGCCGTCTCCGTCCCCGACGGTCATTTCCTCTTCGAGTCCGATGGCGCGATTCCAGCTTCAGCCCGGGTCCGGACCGCCCGCCCAGACCGGGGCCGCCGCCGTCGAGCCTTCGGCTCCGCCGCCGCAAGTGCAGCCTCAGCCTGAGCCTCAGCCGGCCGAAGTCGCGGTCGCGGCGGTCCAACCCTCGGCGCCGCCGCCGCAAGTGCAGCCGCAGCCCGAGCCTCAGCCGGCCGAAGTCCGGGTCGCGGCGGTCCAACCCTCGGCGCCGCCGCCGCAGGCGGAAGCGGTAGCCTCGGGCAGCCGGCTCGCCGACCTCTCCGCGGCGATCGCCGATATCGGAGAGCCGGAGCGCGCAGCGGCCCGGTCGGCCGAGCCCAGGCCGAAGCCCGCCGAAGCGGCGACCGCGAAGAAGCCGAAGCCGGCGGCGCCCGCCGAGCCCAGCCGGGCCTGGGTTCAGATCGCCGTGGGGGCCGCCAAGACCGCTCTGCCGGGCGAATATGCCAGGCTCAAGGCCAAGGCGCCCAAGCTGCTGGCAGCCCGCGGCGCCTGGACGGCGCCGCTCAACTCGACCAATCGCCTGCTCGTCGGCCCCTTCGCCACTTCCAAGGAGGCGCAGGCCTTCGTCAACCAGCTGAAGGCGGAGGATCTGGGCGGCTTCGCCTGGACCAGCGCGGCCGGGCAGAAAATCGAGAAGCTGCCCGCCAAGTGAGGCCCAGCGCCGGCTACGCCTGCGATCCCGCGGCTTCGCGCGGGCGTCTGCACGGCGAGCCCGACACGGGTCAGAGGGGGCCCCGCGACGCCTTCCAGCGCGACCGCGACCGGATCATCCACTCCGTCCCGTTCCGCCGCCTGCGCCACAAGACCCAGGTCTTCGTCGCGCCCGACGGCGACCATTTCCGGGTCCGGCTGACCCATAGCCTGGAAGTGGCCCAGGTCGGGCGGACCATGGCTCGGGCGCTCGGGCTCAACGAGGATCTCACCGAAGCTTTGTGCCTCGCCCACGACATCGGCCATCCGCCGTTCGGCCATTCCGGCGAGGAAGTGCTTCAGGCGGAGATGGCCGAGGCGGGCGGATTCGACCACAATGCCCACACGATCCGGCTCCTGACCCGGCTCGAAAGCCCCTATCCGCGACACCCCGGCCTCAACCTGAGCTGGGAGACGTTGGAGGGGCTGGCCAAGCATAACGGTCCCGTCGCCGACGCGCCCTGGGCGCTGGCCGAGGCGGATCTCGAATTCCCGCTGGACCTTCGGACCTGGCCGAGCCTGGAGGCGCAGGTCGCCGCCGTGGCGGACGATATCGCCTACGACAATCACGACATAGACGACGGGCTGCGCGCCGGACTGTTCACACTGGAAGAGCTGCTCGAGGTGCCGATGATCGCCCGCGGCTGGGCTCAAGTCCGGGCCCGTTTCCCCGACGTCGGGGAGGCCCGCCTGGTGCCGGAGCTGGTTCGCGACCAGATCGGGCTGATGGTCGGCGACGTGCTCGAGGAGACCGGGCGACGGGTGGCCGAAGCCGGAGCCGGGTCGATCGACGATATTCGCCGAGCGGGCCGGCCGCTCGCCGGATTCTCGCCCGAGATGGCCGCGCAGGAAGCGCTTCTCAAACGCTTCCTCTATGCCCGGATGTACAATTCGCCGCCCGTCATGGCGGTTCGCGATCAGGCGCAGGCCGTCGTCACCCGGCTCTTCGCGGCCTATCGCGACGATCCGCGCCGGCTCCCCCCGGAATGGCTACCGCCGGAGTCCGACGAAGTGACCCTGCTTCGGGCGATCGGCGATTTCATCGCCGGGATGACCGACCGCTATGCCGTCCGGCAGCATCGCGAGCTGGTCGGGCCGGTCGCGCTTCCCGAGGGCTTCTAGGGCATGCGCGTTGCGATGATCGGTGCGACCGGGCTCGTCGGCTCGGCCGCGCTTCGCCGGCTGCTGGCCGAAGGCTGCGAGGTGGACTCGCTGGCGAGGCGGCCGAGCGGAGTCGTCCATCCCGGTTTGAGCGAGCACGTGGCGCCGCCGTCACAGTGGCAAGGCATCGTCGCCGAACTGGGCCCGGACGCGGCGGCTTCGGCGCTTGGGACGACGATGCGACAGGCCGGCTCGAAGTCGGCATTTCGGTCGGTCGATCTCGACATGGTCGCCGCCTTCGCGGCCGCGGCGGCAGCCGCCGGAGCGCGCCGGATGGCGACCGTCTCCTCGGTCGGGGCGGACCGCGGCTCGGCCAATTTCTACCTGCGCATCAAAGGGGAGATGGAAGCTGCGCTGGAGGGGATGGGCTTCGAGCGGCTCGACATATTGCAGCCCGGCCTCCTTCGGGGACCGCGCGGCGGCGACCGGCGGCTGGGCGAGCGTGTCGGAATCGCCTTGAGCCCGGTGGCGAACCTGGTCCTGCGCGGCAGGTTCGACCGCTACGCGGCGATCGAGTCCGAGGTCGTGGCTTCGGCGGTGGCCGGAGCGCTTCGGCAGACAGAGCCGGGCGTCTTCCGGCACGAGAACCGGGCGATCCGGGCGCTGGCGGGGCGGCCCTAGCCGTCATCCCGGCGAAAGCCGGGACCTCGGGTCGGAAGCCTCGGCGGGTCTCCCCGAGGTCTCGGCTTTCGCCGGGATGACGGGGGAAGGGTCGCCTTCAAATCGCCGACGACTTCGTCTAAGCCGCGCGCTCCTGCCAAAAACCGGAAACATCGTGACCCTATACGCGCGCTTCGCCGAGCATCTCGATTCCATCCTCGACGCTCTCGAAGGGGAGGGGGCGCTTCCGTCCGGCCTCGAGCGAAAGGCCGTGGCGGTCGAGCCGCCGCGCGATCCTTCGCACGGCGACCTCGCGACGAACGCGGCGATGGTGCTCGCAAAGGGCGCCCGGACCAATCCTCGCGCTCTCGCCGACCTGATCGCTCCCAGGCTGGCGGCGCTGGGCGAGGTGGTGGGCGCCGAGGTGGCGGGCCCGGGCTTCATCAATATCCGGCTCGACCCCGCGATCTGGCACGACGAGCTTCGCTCGATCCTGTCGGACGGCGCCGCTTACGGACGCTCGGCGGCGGGCGCGGGGAGGCGGGTGAACGTCGAATATGTCTCCGCCAATCCGACGGGCCCGATGCATATGGGCCATTGCCGCGGCGCCGTGGTCGGCGACGCGCTCGCAAGCCTGCTCGAAGCGGCGGGCTACGCCGTCACCCGCGAATATTATGTCAACGACGCGGGAGCCCAGGTGGATGTCCTCGCCCGTTCGGCGCACCTGCGCTACCTCGAAGCGCTCGGCCGGCAGATCGGGGAGATTCCGGAAGGCCTCTATCCCGGCGACTATCTGAAGCCGGTCGGCGAGGCTCTGGCCGCAGAGTTTGGCGACATCCATTCCGACGCGCCCGAAGCGGAGTGGCTGGGGATTTTCCGCCGCCGGACGGTGGCGGCGATGCTCGAACTGATCCGCGCCGACCTGGCCACGCTCGGGGTCCATCACGATCTCTTCTCGTCCGAACGCGAGGTTCAGGAATCGGGAGCCGTGGATCGCGCCTTCGACCTGCTCGCCGAGAAGGGCCTGGTCTATCGCGGAACCTTGGCTGCGCCCAAGGGAAAGACCGTCGACGATTGGGAGCCGACCGAGCTGACCCTCTTCCGATCCACCGAGTTCGGCGACGACCAGGACCGGCCGATCCGCAAGTCCGACGGAAGCTGGACCTATTTCGCCGCCGACACCGCCTATCACATGCAGAAGCTGCAGGCGTCGGACGAGCTTATCAACGTCTGGGGCGCAGACCATACGGGGACCGTGAAAAGGACCCAGGCGGCGGTCCAGGCCCTCGCGGGCCGTCCGGCGCTCGACGTCAAGATCGTCCAGATGGTGCGGCTCTTGAGAGCCGGCGAGCTGGTCAAGATGTCGAAGCGCTCGGGAAGCTTCGTCACCCTGGCGGAAGTGGTGGAGGAGGTCGGCAAGGACGTCGTCCGCTTCACCATGCTGACCCGCAAGAACGACGCCCAGATGGACTTCGACTTCGCCAAGGTGGTCGAGGCCTCGAAGGACAATCCGGTCTTCTACGTCCAATATGCCCATGCCCGGATCCGGTCGCTTCACCGCCGGGCCGCCGAAGCGGGTCTCGATTTGGGACACTCGGCCGATCTCGCACTGCTCGATGACGAGGAGCTCGGCCTGGTCCGGACCGCCGCTCAGTTCCCCCGAATCGTCGAAGCGGCGGCCCAGGCGCACGAGCCGCACAGGGTCGCCTTCTACCTGGGCGACCTCGCCGCGGCCTTCCACGCTTTGTGGAATCGGGGCAACGACGACCCGTCCCGGCGCTTCCTGCTCGAAGATAATCCGGAATTAACCAGCGCTCGCTTACAGTTGGCGGGCGCGCTCGGGCAGGTTATCAGGAACGGCCTCAACATCATGGGCGTGGCGGCCGCCGAGGAGATGCAGTGATGACCGACATTCGCGCCGACGACCCAGCGCTGGACAATGACGACCGTCTCCCCTGGCTGGAAGCGGTCGAGGAAGAAGGGGGCGAAAGCGGTCCTTCGGCGCTCAAACTGATCGTGGCGGTCCTGATCGGCCTTGCGGCCATCGGCGGGATCGTCGGCGGGATCTTCTGGATGGGCAATCGCGACGGCGCCGAGAACGGCGCCCCCGAAGTGATCGCCGCGGCCGAAGGTCCCTTCAAGGTCAAGCCGGACAGCCCGGGCGGGATGAAGGTCGAAGGCCAGGGCGAGACCGCGTTCGACGCCGCCCAGGGCGGAACCCCCAATGCGAGCATCGACACCAGCGCGGTCGCGGAAGCGCCGGTCACTGCCCAGCCCAAGGCCCAGGCCCCGGCCGAGAAGGAGCCGGCCTTGCTTCAGGCGCCCGCTCCGAGCAACGCGCCGGCCGCGAAGGCCGACACGCCCGCTCCGGCCGCAGCCGGCGGGGGAGCGACCATCCAGCTCGGCGCCTTCCCCAGCGGCGCTGCCGCCGAGAAGGCCTGGAAAGCCCTTTCCGGCCGCTTCGCCTATCTCGCGCCGCTGTCGCACAGCGTCGTCCAGGCCAACGTCAACGGAAAGACCTATTACCGCCTTCGCGCCAGCGGCGCCGGAGCGGCCGGGATCTGCGGTCGCCTGAAGGTGGCCGGAGAGCAGTGCCTGAAGGTCTAGCGCTCGGAACCCGTCGCCCCGGCGAAGGCCGGGGCCCCGGGGGGTGATGACCGCCGGCGCCTTTCGCCCGCTGAGGTCCCGGCTTTCGCCGGGATGACGGGGGGCGGCCGGGATGACGGGGGGCGGCCGGGATGACGGGGGGCGGCCGGGACGACGGGAGTGGCTGACGCGCGGCTCGCGGGCCGCTAGGACTTGCGGATGCAAGCCGCCATCTACGCGCCCTCGGGGCTGGAGCTCACGCCCGACGAACGGGCTTTCTTCCGCGACGCCGATCCCGTCGGCTACATCGTCTTCCGGCGCAACATCGCCGATCGGGAGCAGCTTCGCGCTCTCACCGACGACTTGCGGACGCTTCACGGACGCGACGATCTTCCGATCCTGATCGACCAGGAGGGTGGCCGGGTCGCCCGAATCCGCCCGCCCGAATGGCCCGCCTTCCCGGCCGCCGGGGCGTTCGCTCGGCTCTACGAGAAGGCGCCGATGAGCGCGATCGAGGCGCTTCGAGCCAATGCCGCGGCGATCGCGGTGCTGCTGCGCGAGGTCGGGGTGACCGTCGACTGCCTGCCGGTGCTCGACGTTCGCCAGCCCGGAGCCACCGACATCGTCGGCGACCGGGCGCTCGGCTCCGAACCGATGCAGGTCGCGGCGCTGGGCCGGGCGTCGCTCGACGGCCTGGCCGAGGGCGGAGTGGTCGGAGTGATCAAGCACATGCCGGGCCACGGCCGCGCACTCGTCGACAGCCATGAGGAGCTGCCGGTGGTCCGCGCCTCGATCGAGGAGCTGGCGATCGACGTCGAGCCCTTCCGGACCCTTCGCTCGGCGGCGATGGGGATGACCTGCCACTGCGTCTACACCGCCTGGGATCCGGAGCGTCCGGGGAGCCAGTCGAGAATCGTGATCGGGGAGGTGATCAGGCGATCGATCGGATTCGACGGCTTCCTGATGTCCGACGACATCGGAATGAACGCGCTCGGCGGAGGTTTCGACGAGCGCGCCCGGGGGGTGATCGAGGCGGGCACGGACGCCGTCCTGCACTGCTCGGGGAAGATGGACGAGATGGTCGCCGTTGCAGGCGCCGTGGGGGCGCTGGGCGAGAAGGGCCGCGAGCGGCTGGACCGGGCGATGGCGGGGAGGGCGCCAACCGCGGCGGATTATGCCGAGCTCGCCGACAAACGGGATCGGCTTCTCGCTCTGGCGTGAAGGCCCGTCGGCGGTCTCGAGCCGTCATTGCGAGGAGGGAAGCGACGAAGCAATCCAGTGGGCGGCGACTCAGAACTGGATTGCTTCGCTTCGCTCGCAATGACGGGGAGGGGGGCGACCGGCTGCAACTTCCGAAGCGGATCTTTCTGTAGGAGATCGCGGCTCCGGGTTCCCATATTGTTCTCTAGCCGAGTCGCGGACTTGGCAACGGCTCTTTGACATCGTGAGATTGACCCAGAGTTATCGTCATCCCGGACTTGATCCGGGATCCATGAACACGGGAATCGCCTGAGAGGCGAGGGCGCGATCGCCTCTTTTCCGAACGACGGAGTTCATGGATCCCGGCCTTCGCCGGGATGACGTGACCTGCCGGATGACCGGCCGGCTGAACGACGGGAGGTGCAGGGGCGAGTCGATCCGCCCTAGCCGCGGCGCGCCCGCCACTGCGCCCGGCTCTGGCCCCAGATGACGACCGGCGTGTTGTCGAACGGCGCGGGCAGATAGGCTCGGCCGCGACGGGCGGATCCGAGGCGCTCGGCGACCCGGGCGGACGGGGCGTTGTCGGGATCGATGCAGTGGATGACGTCGTCCCAACCCAGCGTCTCGAAGGCCCAGTCGATGGCCGCCTCGGCGCTTTCGGTCGCATAGCCCTTGCCCCAGGCGGAGCGTTCGAGGCCCCAGCCGACCTCGGCGCCGGGCCAGCCTTCCGGCTGCCAGGGGCCGACCCGGCCGACCCAGCGGCCGCTCGATTTCTCGATCACCGAGAACATGCCGTAGCCTCGCAGCGCCCAGCTTCCGGCCACCGCCGCCATTCCCCGCCAGGCGCCCGAGCGCGATTCCTGGCCGCCCACGTAGCGGGCGGCCTCCTCGTCGGCCATCAAGGCCGCGAAACCGTCCAGGTCGCGCTCTTCGGGCGGGCGAAGGATCAGGCGGGGGGTTTCGAGGGTGGGACCGAGCATCGAGGGGCGTCTTGGAGCCTGAGGTGCAGCAAGGCAACGGTGTGGATTCGCGATGACGACTATTGCCGGCCTGAACCTACCGGCGCGAAGCTGATTCGGCCCACCTCGCGGATCCGGCCCTGGGCGATCGAGCCCTCGACGAGCTCGTAGCCGAGCAGTGCGAAGGTCCGGCCGGCCCAGAAGATCGGGCGGGCATTGCCGTACCAGTCGACGCAGCTCGCCTTGCAGTCGTCGTCGACGATTCCGCGAGTCTGGGCGTCGAGCTCGCCGGCGGGAGCGAGGCGGCGGTCGTCGCGGCGAAGGAAGACCATCGCCGCCGAGCTTCCGAAGAAGCGGGCGAGCGCCGGATCGGCACGCTTGGCGACGGGCAGCCCCACGGTTCCCGAAGCGCCGTCGCGCGAATCGGAGTCCGGGCTGAAGAAGAAGGCGTGGCTTCGGCTCTCCCCTTCCGCGGAATCGGGATGGACGTAGCGGTCGCCGAGGTCGGGCGCCCCGCCGCCCAGCTCCACCGTCGAGAAGCCGAGGCCGCGCTGGGTCCCGCCGATGACCATCGCGTCGCGCCCGAGGAGCTCGATCCGGTCGACCGAATGCGGAATCGGGAGCCGGCTTGCCCGCCCGTCGCGAAGCCGGGCGGCGACCAGATTGGCGCGCTTTGCGGCCTCGCCGTAAGTGCCTGCGCCGTAGACGACGTAATCGCCGGCGAATCGGTTGTGGAACGACGAGCCGGGCACGGAAGGAAGGAAGCGGTAGCGCGACCCCGGCACCTGCCGCGAAGCGTCGCCGAAGTCGGAGAACCGCACCCTGAGCAGCGCGACTCCGCCGCCGCCGCCGCTGTCTTCCGGTGCGAACATCGCGTCCCCGCCTCCGTCGCTGCGGACGAGGACGTTGAGGATGCCCTCGGCGGGATCCTCGCGAAACGAGAATTGGTCGACCGGCGCACCCCGGGCCGCCGTCGCGGACGGACGCTCGCGGCCGAACGGGAGACGGTAGAGATAGCTTTCCGGGCGGTCGGAATCCCAGGCGTCGGTGACCCAAAGATAGACGCCCTGGGCCGAGACGTAGAAGGTTCGCGATTCCGGTCCGAGGACGGCGGTGGCCGAGCATCCCAGATCGGCGGCGGTGAGGTCGCAGCTGGTGACGCTGTGAAGGGTGTCGATCATCGCGTCGCTCGACTTCCGCATCGCCGGAGCGATGAATACCCGATCGGCCCGGGCGATTCGCTTGAACTTGCGCTTCTCCGCCCCCTCGCCGCCCTGCCAGCGGCGTACCCCGGGAAGCACCTCGAAAGGATCGTCCTCCCAGTCGAGATCGAGCGGCGCGTAGAAGACCAGCCGGTTGCCGATCAGCCGCGAGGCATAGTTGCGCGACGAATAATAATCGTTGCTCTTCAGGTGCCAGGCGTCCTCGAACCGGATCCGACCGGAGGGGTCGAGGCGGAAGCGGTTAATCTCAGTGCCCCCGCGGGCGTAGGAATAGCCGACGACGACGACCCGGTCGCCGGAGATCAGCATTTCGTCATACCAGTCGCCGCGGCCGCTCACGCCCGGCGGGAAGGCGTCGATCGAGTCGACCGGGCGCATCCGGCCATCGGCGAGCGAGACGGTGAACAACCTGCCTCGGCGCAAGATGACGAGCGTATCGCCGCGCACCTTGACGATGTCGCCCTCGTCGACATCGGCCTCCTGGTTGTTGGTGATCCCGACCGTCGTCACCGGCGACGCGCTTTCGAGGTTGGGCCGGGCGATCCTCGTTCCGGTCACAGTGATGGTTCCGGACTGCGACTGCGCCCCGGAAGGCGGCGGCGCCGACGGCGGCGGAGGCGGAGGCGGCGCCGGCATGGGCGCGTAGGCGACCGGGTAGGGAATCGGCTCCTGCTGGCGCTTGAGACGGCGAAGATAGGTCCTCAGCTCGGAATCGGAGCGGAACGCGGCGAGGCTTCCGCGCGGCTTGCTCGGGCCGCTTGTACCCCTGGCGTCGCTTCCCGGCTGCGCCGAGGCCGGATCGACGCCGGCAAGGGAGAAGGCGGCGAGGCCGAGGAGGATCAGGGGCGTCCGCATATCTTCTCCCTTCGATCATTCTTCTGGATATTTTGTATCATCAGATTCCGGCGAGGCAAGGGCGCCAAAAAATGCTGTGCATAAATGGCGCAATTCCCCTTCGTTTCGGCCCAGGCCGCTTCTAAGCTCGGCCGATGGACGAAGAGGGATCCTTCGACGAGTTCGACTCCGCGGGGCCGGTCCGGGAGGCCGACCGGCTGACCCTGGACCTCGACGGGTGGGAAGGGCCGCTCGACCTGCTTCTCACCCTCGCCCGTTCCCAGAAGGTGGATCTCGCAAAGATATCGATCCTCGCTTTGGTCGAGCAATATCTCGCCTTCATCGCCGACGCCAAGAAGCTCAAGCTCGAGATCGCCGCCGATTATCTCGTCATGGCGGCCTGGCTCGCCTATCTGAAATCCTGCCTGCTGCTTCCGCGCGAGCAGGAAGCCGATCCCAGCCCGGAAGAGCTGGCGATGCGCCTGCAGCTGAGGCTCCAGCGGCTCGCGGCGATGCGCGAGGCGGGCGCGCGGCTGCTGGGGCGCGACCGGCTCGGCCGGGACGTCTTCCGCCGAGGCGCCCCCGAAGGGCTCCGGGTGGTTCGCCGTTCGATGTGGCACGCCGAGCTTTACGACCTGATCGCGGCCTATGGCTCGGTTCGCGCTCGAAGCGAGCCGGCCTTCCACATCGTCGCCCGGCGCCCGGTGATGACCCTGGAAGAAGCCCTGGCCCGGGTCGAGCGGATGCTCGGGACGAGGCTGGAATGGACCCGGATCGAGGACTTCCTTCCGCAGACCCAGGACGGCGAGTTCAGGAAGTCGGCCCTCGCCTCCAGCTTCGTCGCGGCGCTCGAGCTCGCCCGCAAGGGCCGGGTCCAGCTCGAACAGAAGGGCGCCTTCGAGCCGCTCTTCATCCGCGCCGCGTGATTAATTCGGTGTCAGACACCGATTTTTATGTCCGTGATCGGGAAGGGGAAATTTTCGCCGGAAAATCGGTGTCAGACACCGAATTATCGGACGGAAAATCAGCGGAGGGCCAATGAGCGGGATGGACGACAGCCTCCGTGCCGTCGAGGCGGTGTTGTTCGCGGCCGATGAGCCGATGAGCGCCGAGGACGTCGCCGCCCATGTCGGGCCGCAGGTCGACATCTCCTCGTCTCTCGCGGAGCTCGCCCGCCATTATGGCGGGCGCGGGATCGAGCTGGTCGAACGCGGCGGCCGCTGGCACTTCCAGACCGCTCCGGATCTCGCCTTCATCCTCAGGCGCGAGCGCGACGAGACCCGAAAGCTGTCGCGCGCGGCCGTCGAGACCCTGGCGATCGTCGCCTATCACGAGCCGGTCAGCCGGGCGGAGATCGAGGCCATCCGCGGAGTGCAGATCTCGAAGGGAACGCTCGACGTGCTGATGGAGGCCGGCTGGGTCCGGCCGGCCGGACGGCGCGAGGCGCCCGGGCGGCCGCTCATCTACGCCACCACGCCCGCCTTCCTCGCCCATT